>JAOASB010000019.1 GCA_025210375.1 Maledivibacter sp.
CTCTTACTTGGCTAAACCTAATATGCGAATATCATCCTTGATTTAATTGCTTAAGATATAAGCATATTTGATGGTATGGCTTTGAAGAATTTTAGACTACATATGGCAGATAGTTTTTGCAGAAGGTAATTATGCAATTTGCTCGATAGCCTTTATCTGAAGGAGGATTTTTATGGAAGTCAGGAATATAGGAGTAGAAAACCATACTACATCCAAGATAATATCAAATAAGAAGCAATTAGATGGTTTCATGAATCTCTTAAAGAAAAAGAAAAATTCAGGAAAAGGAGCTAAGGCGTTCCTATCCTCTTTATCTCCCAATGAATTATATGAAATTCAAAAATCAAACCATCTTGCTTACGAAATAAAAATTGACAATATAAGTGATGAAGGTGCAGAAAACCTATTTATAAATCCTGTGGATCATGAAAATGTATTAGACTTAAACAATGATGGGGTTGTTGAAGTTGGAGAAGCTAGAACCTTCGTTTATCCACCGCCAAATGCACCGACTTCAGTTAAAAACGCTTGGATGGAAGCTACAAAGGATATGACAGAAAAGCAAAAAATGCTTGCCCTAGGGAGTCTTTTAGCAGCTCAGGCTGAAGCCAATGCATATATAGGACCGGATGGAAATTGGACCCTCCGTAGTCCCGGTGAAGAAGGATGGGTTAATATATTTGGAACAGATACTGACTCATATAAGAATCTTTATAGTAAATTAATTTATAGGATAGACAATCCACTAGCACCTCGGAGCATTCAAGATCAAGAGATAGATAGATATACTAGGAAATTATTAGTGAAAATGATGGATATACTAAAGCAAAAATAATAAAAAATTCATATGATGATATACGAATCTAGAAACAGGTCAATTTCCGACCTGTTTTTATAAATTTTAATTTTAAACTCCAAAAAACTTCTTGGCTATATTCACAGCCTCTCTAGCATCCTTACCGTAGTAATGGGCTCCTATCATTTCAGCGTATTCCTTATTTAGAACTGCGCCTCCTACCATAATAGAACATTCAGGCTTGTTTTTTTGTATCTCCTTTATTGTTTCCTCCATGTTTTGAACCGTGGTAGTCATTAGGGCACTAAGCCCAACAAGCTTTATATCCTCCTCTTTAGCCGTATTTACTATATCTTCTATGGGTACATCCTTTCCCAGGTCTATAACATTAAATCCATAGTTTTCAAGGAGTATCTTAACAATATTCTTACCTATATCATGTATATCTCCTTTAACCGTAGCAAGTATTATTCTTCCCTTAGATATATTATTTTTTCCTTCCGATATTAATCTATCTTTTATAGCTTCAAAGGCAATTTTCACAGTTTCTGCACTTCTTATAAGCTGAGGAAGAAATATTTCTCCCCTTTCATACTTCTCTCCAACAATATCTAGGGCAGGAATCAAATAGGTATCCACTATTTCCATTGGCTCCTTACTCTTTAAAAACTCCTTCGTCTTGATATGGGCTTCATCCCTCATACCATCTATTATTATTTGTTTTAAGTCTTTATCTACTTTTACTTTGCCTCTTTTTTCCTCTTTTGGAGCCTTACTATAGAAATCTATATACTCCTTGCATTCCTTATCCTGATTAGCAAGCACCTTAAATGATCTTATGGTATCCATAAGTATTTCTGATGTAGAATCAGTAATAGGTGCATCTAATCCATGCCCCAATGCTAATGCAAGGTATGTGGCATTCATAACCCTTCTGTTTGGAAGTCCAAAGGATACATTACTGGCTCCAAGGGCAGTTTTTACATTGTATTTTGATTTAATCATTGGTATAGCCTTTAGGGTCTCCATTACAGCCCCCTGAGCCGCGGAAGCCGTAAGTACAAGACAGTCTATCAAAATATTTTCCTCTGGTATTCCATATTTTTTTGCAGTCTTAATTATCTTTTCAGCTATTTCTAATCTTTTTTCCGCAGTCTTGGGCAATCCTTCTTCATCTAAAGTCAAGCCTATAACACAAGTCCCATATTTTTTTACTATGGGAAATATTTTTTTCATACTTGATTCCTTACCATTAACTGAGTTTATTATAGGCTTCCCATTATAAATTCTTACTGCTTCTTCAATGACATCTGCCCTCATGCTATCTATTTGAAGAGGTAAATCCATTATACCTTGAAGCTCCATAATTACCCTTTTCATCATCCTATTTTCATCTATTTCTGGAAGTCCTAAGTTTACGTCAAGTATATCGGCCCCAGTTTCTTTTTGAACAATGGCCTCAGATATTATATAATCGATATTATTATTTTTCAAAGCTTCCTTTAACTTTTTCTTACCCGATGGATTTATTCGCTCTCCAATAATTTTTACACTTTCTCCCAGTATAACTGTCTTAGTAGAAGAGCATGCAGTACTTAGTTTCTTATTTTCTGATTTTCTAGGCTTCAAGCCCTTTAGACTTTCTTTAACAGCCTTTATGAAATCTGGATTTGTGCCGCAGCACCCACCCAATACAGCTACGCCCTTTTTAGCCATGTAATTTATCTCCTTGGCGAATTCCTCTGGAGTTAAATCATAAACCGTTTCCCCATTCCTTATCCTAGGAAGCCCTGCATTTGGCTGCACCATTAGGGGTATAGTAGCCACTTCAAGAATTTCATGGATTATTGGCTTTAGCTGTTTTGGCCCTAGAGAGCAATTCACTCCCAATACATCTACTCCAAGTCCTTCTAAAACTTGAATCATAGTTATTGGATCGGTTCCAGTAAGGGTCCGCTTATTTTCCTGAAAGGTCATAGTGCAGAGGATAGGCAAACTACTGTTTTCTTTAGCTGCCAAAACAGCGGCCTTTGCTTCATATAAATCAGAAATTGTTTCTATCAAGACAATATCTGCCCCTGCATTTTCACCGGCTATCACTTGTTCCTTAAAGATATCATAGGCGTCATTAAAGCTTAAGGTTCCTATAGGCTCCATCATATGTCCTATGGGTCCCATATCTAGGGCAACTAATTTATCCTTTGATGCCCTTCTAGCTATGGTGACGGCTTCCTTAATTATTTCATCCACACAGTAGGATGAGTCCTTTAACTTTAACCTATTTGCCCCAAAGGTATTAGTAGTTATTATATCTGCTCCCGCTTCTAAGTACTCTTTATGGATATCATATATAATTTCTGGATGTTGGATATTATAGACCTCCGGTAGCTGACCTCCCTTTAGCCCTTTTTGCTGTAGCATAGTTCCCATAGCCCCATCAAATAATAGAAAATTACTGCTTAGTAGTTTTTGAATATCCACAGCTATCCCCTTCCTTTACAAATAAACAGTTATTATATAATCTACAGTTTTCACAGCTCGTCAATTGACTTTTTACTTCTTCACCAATTCCTATCACCGCAGTCACAGATTTTCTTGGAATCAATATACAGCTATCAGTTACCGTAAGTCCAATATGCTTTGATGTATCTAGGAGTTTTAAAATCTTGGGCTGTATTTCAATAGGTAAATCCCCATATCCAGGACTATATCTTGAAGTAGTATTATATCCATTATTTAATGCAATCCTTTTTATTACAACCTCAACCCTATCACATAGTGCTTCTACAGCTGTAGTTGCCGTGGCATCAAAGACTAAGCTTTTTGTCAAATCAATCTTACTATAATATTTAATTCTTCGGTCTACTTCAGTGCCCAAGGTCACTGCCATAACAACACACTTTTCACAGTTTTGTAAATGTCTATATATATCATTTCCCACCAATTTCAGATTTGAGTTCTGCAAAGAGATGTCATTGCATCCTCTCTTGATTTCATATATATTATATACAAAATTTGTCTTGATCAAATCTAAAATTTCGTGGGTACAAGTATCTATGATACTATTGGTAACTTCATCTACATTTTTTGAACTGTATCCTAGATATCGTAGGATTTCATTCTTATGAATCACTAAATCTATATGTTTTTTATTGATCATGCTGTAATCAAGAGGCTTCTTCATCGGTGAGAACTCCCCTTATGGTCTTGATATTTTCTAATATTCTTCTAGTTGTTTTAGGTCTGTTCATTGTATATACATGGATTCCATCTATACCCCATGAAAGAAGATCTATAATTTGCTCTATTGCATAGGCTATCCCAGCTTCCTTTAATGCCTCGGGCTTATGCTCATATTTTTGTAATATTCTTAAAAACTTCTTAGGTAATATACATCCCGTTAACGAAGTAATTCTTTCCACTTGTTTTTTATTAAGTACTGGTAAAATTCCTGCCACAATAGGTACATTTATACCTAATTTATCGGTCTTATCCTTGAAATCATAAAATGTTTCGTTATTAAAAAATAATTGGGTTATTAGAAAATCTACACCACAATCTACCTTTTCCTTTAAATGCAGCAAATCTTCCTCCAGGCTTTGGCATTCTAGATGCTTCTCAGGATAACATGCTGCTCCCACACAAAAATCATCGTATCTCTTAATATGGGAAATTAAATCCTTTGCATATTTATACTGATTATTCCTTGCATAAACTGAATCCATTCCTTGGGGGTAATCCCCTCTAAGTGCCAATATATTTCTAACTCCATTTTGTTTTAAAGCATTAAGAGTATTATCTATCTCATCCTCTGTAGATGTTAGACAGGTGAGATGTGCAAGGGACGATAGATTATATTTATTTTTGATGAAAGATGCTATTTCTACCGTGGTATCCTTTGTACTTCCTCCCGCTCCATAGGTTACGCTCATAAAATCCGGTCTCAAGTCATTTAAAGCATCTATTGTATTGTAGATGGTTTCCACAGGATAATTTTCCTTTGGTGGAAATATTTCAAATGAAATAAGTGGCTTTTTATTTTTCAATTTATCTTTAATTAACATCCATATTCCTCCCGTTATAAATATAAATTTTTAAAAACTTTCTCAAGGTCTAACTAACTCTACCTTTCCCCAAGCACCCATTTTGTCCTTGATAATTATTAGAATCCCTTCAATCCCTTTAATGGCCTTTCCATATTGAATTCCTTTTTCTATATCACTGGGTTTTTTTATGATATTTCCTATGGCCGTTGCTGTAGCATCGGCTAACAAGGTATCCTTAGATAGGACTACAACGGCATCGGCATTCCCAAAGCTAAGGGAGTGTCCTATTGTTCCTGCTGAGGTACAAATACCTAATGGAGTATCTTCAGGGGATATCGATAAAGCAAGCTTTTGTGAAAATGGAGAATTGCCAGCATATATCAATATCTTCCTTTCCTTATTGGTTTTAATAAAGATATCTCCACCATTTTCGATCATGATTTCATCGGTATGCTTTAATAAATCCAAGCCCACATATTGGGATATAGCCCCTGCTACTGAAGCCATAGGTCCAACATTGGCACATTTAGCTGCCTTTGCCATATGTTTTACCACTTTATCTGCTTCATCTGAAACTTCTATGGGAACTAGGCTTTTATAAAACAATATATTTTTATCTCCATAGGCTTTGATATCATTCCTATACTTTTCAAGGTATCCCTTCGCTTCATTTTTCAGATTGTTTTTTGCAGATATATGTAAATCCGATTCCCTATCTATTACTGTAAAGCTAATAAATTCATGGGCCTTTACATAGTCTCTATAAAATCTTTTTTCATACATTTCTCCTATCTCCTATATAGTCAGATTCAAAAATAAACTAGTCATACCACTCCTGCTTTTGATTTTTTTCGTAGTTACTCAATTACTTACATACATTGAGTATGCCAGTAACTGAGTGCCTAGAAAATAATCAAAATTACTTTACAGCCCGAATTGTTTATTTTTTTCATATGCCTTAAACTATACTAGCTATAGCTCTTACGGGACAAGCTTTTATGCATAATTTACAATCAAGGCACCTGTCTTTATGGAAGATAATCTTCCAGTCCTTGTCCATAGTCAATGCCCCTACTTCACAAATAGCCGTACAAGCTCCGCAATTGACGCAGGAATCCCCATCTATTCTTATTGCCGTATTTATTATGCTAACCTTAACACCTTTAATTTTTAAATACTCAATACCTAAGTTCAATTTTTCTTCTAGTCCCTCCACTTCTAAAAATAACGAGCCCTTAATATTGTAGTCTATCGATGCTCTTAAAATATTTATCTTTAGATCATAGTTCTTTATAAGTGTATAGGTGATTGGTTCACCCGTTAAATTCGATGGAAAGGATAAAAGTAATAGCTTTTTCATTCCTTAAACCTCCTCTGATTCTACTATTTCAAGGGATTTCAACCTATTATTAAGTGGAAAAACTTGAATGGGCTCTTGTATAAAAAAATCACCTTTTTGTATCCATGTCTTAAGCTCCTGTGCTATACTACGTGCCTTTTCTAAACTCGACAATGGCGCGGTCTTTATTTCCTCCCCGTCTAGGCTTACCTTTCCGCTTCTAAGCTCCTTATAGCTCACTCTTTTTAAGCTAGGTTTACTTCTTTTTTGTACACTATAATCTATGATATTGGTATAGATATCTTTATCCTCAATTGAAACATTTTTCATTATTTCTTCATCAAGTATTGGTATTGGTATTCCTATACCCACAAACATAGATGTACCATATCTCTCAAACACAGCTGGTCTGATGTATTTTGTACTCATATTTTTCAAATCCCCTATTACTGCCAAGGTTCCAGCTCCACCTAGTGGTATACCCCTCTCATCTCTTTCACATGCCGAATTAAATTGTGTCCCCTGCCATGATACATATCCAACGGTTCCAGCCAAAAAAATTCTTGTTCCTATACCTATGGTTTTGTATAGTGGATCGTTGAAAAGTGGACTTAACTGACCCGACGTTGAATAGGTAATATTTCCTTTGTTTGGCTGAAGTATTCCCATATAGGTATAAAGTCTTCTATTGGAAGTATTTATTGCCGCATCATAGTTTTGATAACAGTTTCTAGGATTAAACAAATAGGCTTCATTTATAGAATCCTTTGTTATAAATGTCTCCACTTCTTTACAAGGATAACAATCGGTTCCCTTAGCAGTTGCCCTTAGATGAACTTTTTTTCCATCTATAAGGTCACATATTACATGGGCGCCACCATATTCTGGACCCTTTTCCTCGGATTCTTCAGTTGCTCCTATATATACGTCTACCGCTGCAAGTCCTGCATAAGCAGATACTCCATTCAAATGCACCTTAGACATTCTTATCGGTGGATCAGAATGACCAAAATTGAGAAATGCTCCTGTGGAACACATAGGACCAAAGGTGGCTGTTGTTACAACATCAACATATTTGCTTGCTTCCTTTATCCCCTTTTCCTTTACGATATCAATTACTTCCTCTGCTGTAACCACAACCGCTTCACCTTTTTTTATCTTTTCGTTAATTTCTTCATAGGATTTCTTAAATGACACATCAATTTCCCCCTTGATTCTAAATTTGATTTTTGATGTTTATTTTTTAAATATTTTTTATAATCCTTAAATTTCCCCTAAGTAACCTTCAGCCCCCTTCTTTCATATACAAATAAAAACCTTCTCCGACAATAGAAAAGGCTTTAGACTCAGCTCTCTCATCTGCCGGTATATTACCGCTGGATTTAGCACCTTTATACATTATGTATTGGTTGCCGGACTTCACAGGGCCAGTTCCCTCCGTCACTCTGGATAAGAATATTTATTAAATTAAGTTGTAGGTTTTAAATTTCCAAAGCTATAACATATATATTATGTAATTTCCTAAATTATTATTGTATATAAAAAACCTTCTCCGTCATCAGAGAAGGTTTAATCACCTTTTGCTCTCATCTGTCGGTATTTTTTACCGCTGGATTTGGCACCTTTGTACATATTTGTACCGGTTGCCGGACATCATAGGGCCAGTTCCCTCCGCCACTCTGGATAAGAGTATGAATATTCACTTTTTTAATTGATTATAAGTATACTGTCCACATTAAGAATTGTCAATACTTTTTTGAAAATTTTTTATATTATTTACTAATACACAAAATAGACAAGCCATAATTTTTAAAATAACCCCTTGAAATCTGTTTGAATCACAATTCCCTCTTAATCATTCTAATTCCTGAACTCCTATATTAAATTCTTTACCATTTAATCTTATATTAAAGTTCCTCCTGGTTTTTATTATATTATTTATTTTTATTTGTTCAAACTCGCTTATTATCTGAGATAATCTTTTTTCCCTCTCCTTTGCAAGCGCTTGAGCCCCATCTATGTTGATTTTCTGGAATTTAACCTTATCACCTGCTTTTAGCTGAGCAAGGTATGGTATATCCGCTGAAATCACATTGGCTATCTTTGTATATCCACCTGTGGTTTGCCTATCCGCCATCATAATTATAGGCTCACCATGTCCGGGTACCTGTATTGCCCCTAGGGTAATACCTCCTGATATTATATCAGCCCCTTCTTCATGCTGTATTTTTGCTCCATTTAATCTATATCCCATCCTGTCACATTGGTTCGACAGGGTATATTCATTATTTAAGAATGCTTCAATTCCATCCTTAGTAAATCTATAATCCTCTGGCCCCATAATAACTCTAGCAATATACTGATTTTTATAAGTTGGTATAAAATCCTTTGTAATCCTTCTAACTCCTAAATATTTATATCCTTTATCTCTATTAACCGACAGCAAATCTCCCATTTTAAGCTTTCTACCTTCTAATCCTCCAAGTTTTCCTCTAAGATATGTGGACTTGCTATCCATGATTTTGGGTAAATCAAATCCACCTGATACAGCTAAATATGACCTGCATCCCTTTTTTAAATCCCCAAATTTTAAGACATCCCCTTTATTTACATAAATAGTACTATACATACCAATTTCTTTTCCATTGATAGTAGGAGATATATCTCCTCCAGTTATTGAAATAATCAAATTATCATCAAACTCTATTTCAGGCCCCATAAAGGTACTTTCAATGACGGCCTCATATCTATCATTGCCAACCAATATGTTTGCAAGCTGTAATGAAAGAATATCCATTGCCCCCGCTGTGGGTATTCCATACTGTCCATGGCCTATTCTTCCAGCATCTTGAATGGTTGTAAGTGGCCCAGCATTAATTACCTTTAAGCTAGCCATTTAACTGTACCTCCTTTAGAACGGTTTTTTCAATATCATACCTATTTCCCATAATTTCTTTCCGAATTGATTTATACTCTTGTTCATTTATAGAATCAAACTTTAAATATTGTCCAGCCTTTAAAAGTACAGATGGGCTTCTTTCAGAATCAAATAAGTTCAAAGGAGTTCGTCCTATTATCTGCCATCCCCCTGGGCTATCAATGGGATATATACCCGTTTGATTACCGGCAATTCCGACTGATCCTCTAGAAATTTTTTCTCTTGGGACCCCTAATCTTGGAGTAGCTATTTTTTCAGACATGCCTCCAAGATAGGGAAATCCAGGGGTGAACCCAATCATATATACTAGGTAGTTTATAGAACTATGAATGTCGATTACTTCATCAATGGTCAATCTATTATGTTTAGCCACATTCTCTAGATCCACCCCATATTCACCACCGTACAACGTTGGAATATGGACTATTTCTGGGGGAGGAATCTTGACGTCCTTTATAGATTTTTCTAAATCCCCTAGTTTTTCTACTAACTCCTCATATGAAGACTTGATACAATCATAAACTATCAAAATTGTTGTATAGGTAGGCACAAGTTCAATTATTTCTTTAAGCCTTCTTTTTTTTATACAATAGCATAATGCTCTTATTTTTTCGTTTACGTCATCTGATATTTGATTACTAACCTCTAGAATTAGTCCACTATCTCCAGAGGGAATAAATTTTATATTCTCATACATTGTAAGCAATCCTTTCATATAACAAAAACGACTAGCCTCGCTTTGCCATTTCAAAGTTTTAAATTGTAAGCCCCAAGTTTTTTAGTCTGTATCTTAATTTAAAAGTATACTAAAGGATATCCTTTAAGTTCTTTAAAAATACTTCATTTTCCATGAGCTTCTCCCTCAGATTTTTTGTAAACTCTACAGCCATTTCATTGTCACCATGGACACATATACTATCCGCCTTTATTTCTATTTCCGTATCATCTATTGCCTTTACACTTCCCTTTTTCATCATATCCAGTACCCTGCTTACACAAACCTTAGTATCTCGTATTACGGCTCCTTCTAGCTTTCTTGACACTAGGGTTCCATCATTATTATACGCCCTATCAGCAAATACCTCATTAGATACCCTTAGCCCCACATCCTTTGCCGCCTTTATCATTTGTGAATCTGACAATCCCATAAAAATTAAATTCTTATCTATATCATATACGGCCTCAGCTAAAGCTTTTGCCAATTCATAGTCCTTAGCTGCAGTATTATAAAGGGCCCCATGGGGTTTAACGTGCTGAAGTCTACCCCCATAGCTTTCCACAAAGCTCTTTAGGGCTCCCACTTGATAAATCATATATGCCCTTGCTTCTTCCAAGCTTATATTCATATTTCTTCTTCCAAATCCCATTAAATCTGGATATCCGGGATGGGCTCCAATTGCAACTCCCTTTTCTATGGCTTTCTTTACTGTTTTTTCCATTACTACAGGATCTCCTGCATGAAAACCACACGCTATATTAACGGAGGTCACATAATCTAATACCAATTCATCTTTACCTAATACATAATTCCCAAAGCTTTCTCCTAAATCACAATTTAAGTCTACTGCGAACACATTATCACCTTCCAAGTTTTAACATGAATTTTTCGGTAACATATTTTATACCCTTATAGGATTACAGCAGGGGAGAAACATGAAATTTCCTCAATTAACAATCATCATCTCCTATGCTATAAATCTCCTAGTTCATGATTCTTAACATCTGTTATAAACATATGTCCTGGTGCATGGGTTATGATAATCTCAGGCTTTACATCCATGGCAACTGCCTGGGGTGTAACACCACATGCCCAAAATACGGGTATTTCATTTTCCTTAATTTCAACCGGGTCACCAAAATCAGGATTGAATATATCATTTATACCTATAAGCTTTGGATTACCTATATGTATGGGCGCTCCATGAACTCTAGGATATTTTGTTGTTATTTGAACGGTTTTCACTATATTATTTACATGTATAGGTCTCATACTAACCACCATTGGTCCAGAAAAAATGCCGGCAGACCTACATTGAATATTTGTTATAAACATAGGCACATTACTTTTTGCCTCAATATGTCTTACTGAAATTTCTTGATCAATTAAAGCTGATTCAAAGGTAAAACTACATCCTAATATGAAAGAAACGAAATCCTCCCTCCAATAATCTTTGATATCCAAGTATTCTCCTTGCAATTCACCCTTTTTATATATTCTATACTTGGGTATATCCGTGGTTATATCAGACCCCTTAGCAATAATTTCAAATTCCTTTTGCCCTATATCTGTGACCCCTAAAACTGGACATGGTCTTGGGTTTCTATGGGCAAATAATAGAAAATCATAGGCTAAGTTCTTAGGTAAAACAACTAAATTCCCTTGGGCATAGCCCCTACACAGTCCTGAAGTTGGCCCCTGAAGTGTTGTTTCTCTTATTTGCTGTCTTACAAAAGCTGGACTTTCAAAGGATAAATCAGTCATATCTATTCCCTCCTTTACATAACCAATGTATATTGAACACATTTGTAGTTCTAAGTTCCAAGTTCCGAGTTCTGAGTTTTAGGGTAATTCTTAAGGGTATTATTAGAATAAAAGTCATATAACCGGAGGTTTTAGCCTCCGGTATATATGATATTGAATATCCTACATCAATCCTAAAACCTTTAAAATACCTCTAAGTCCTAGTCCAATAGCAACAAGTACAACAATTCCACCTAATACATTAGTTATCCCAGTATTTACATATTTACCAAGCCTTTTCTTGTTGTTCATTACATATAATAGGAATATTGCAACTATTGGTAGTAACACTCCATTTGCTGCTTGTGCGAATATAATCGCTGAAATTGGTTTTAATCCTATTGCAGAAAAAACGATGCCTATAATCAGAACCAGCATCCAAACAGCTCTAAATTTACTGTCCTTGAAATCTTTTTTCCAACCCAATGCTCCCGATGTAGCATAGGCCGCTGCAAGTGGTGCAGTTATAGAGGATGATAACCCCGCTGAAAATAGTCCAAAGGCGAAGAAATACTTAGCCCATTGTCCTAATAAAGGTTCAAGCTGCTTTGCCATATCCCCTGCACTCTTTATTCCAACCCCTTTTCCGAAAAATGCGGCTGAAGCTGTAATAATAATCGCTACTGTTATTAGTCCACCAAGAATTATAGAAAGAAAAATATCTGACCTTGATTCCCCAAGTCCTGAGGCATCCTTCCATCTTTCCTGTACTGCTGATGAATGAAGAAATAAATTATAAGGTACCACTGTAGTTCCTATAAGTGCCATAACAATAAATACCGATCCCTTTGGTACAGAAGGAATAAACATACCGGATAGAATCTGACCCCAGTCTGGTCCAACTACAATTGCTGTAGTAATAAATACTAAGCTCATAAGTACAACTAATCCAACAAGCACTTTTTCAATTAATTTATAACTACCTGTAAATAATAGAATAAATGCTCCAATACCCATAATTGGTCCCCATACATTCATGGATACTCCTGTAATTGCTTCTAAGCCCAATGCTCCTCCCAAGATATTTCCTGTTTCATAGGCTGCACAACCAATACCAATAGCCGAAATAACTAGAAAAATGCTTACATATTTTATCATGGGATTTTCAAACTGCTCCCTTAGAGCCTCTCCAAGTCCCATCCTAGTAACTATGCCTAATCTAGCTGACATTTCCTGTAGTATGATTGTAGCAAATACCGAGAATACCATAGCCCATAGTAATGCATAACCATAACTAGCTCCTGCTAATGAAGCAGTCGTAACTGTTCCAGGGCCTATAAATGCTGCCGTTACAATTGCTGCTGGTCCCATAGTCTTTAATCTTTCCATGAAGCTTTTCTTTTTTCCCGATGCACCTTCCATATTATACCTCCTATAAATTAATATATATTTCTATAATATTTATTGCAATAATCATGCCAATTCTATTTTATATATTTAGAATAGTTTGAATATTGACATCAGGTCATGAAGTTCGATTTCGCACAAACAACATGAGCGATTTCGCAATTTTCGTGCGAAATCGCTCATATATAGCAAATTCATATTAACCTCTCTGCATTACAACTTTTTTCCCATTGTTTTTTTAACTTTTTAAGATAAACATTTTAAGATTCTAATATACGCCAAGAAAAAATGCAGGATTATTAATTTTTTTTTCATTTTTTTAAATTTTGGTATTATTTATTTGTGGCCTTCAAAGTATTTTTCTATTCTTCTTTTTAGGGCAAATCTACTAATTCCTAATAAATTTGCTGCCCTTGAATAATTTCCTCCCGTTCTATCTAATGCCATGGTTATATACTTCTTTTCCATCCTTTGAATCTCATTTTCCAAACAAAAACTCTCATGAAAAATTTCCCGTTTTGATTCTCTAATATCTAAAGCTTCTTCAATATCTTGATGATAATTTTTAATTTCAGATGGAAGATGGCAAATATCAATGTAATCTACATGATGTAAAATAACTATTCTTTCGATAATATTTTTTAATTCCCTTACATTTCCTGGCCAAGCATAGGTCAAAAATCTATCCTTCACTTTGTTATTAAAGCCTTTAATTGATCTGTTGAACTTCTTATTGTATATCGATAAAAAGTACTCAGCAAGTAATAGGATATCATCTTCTCTATCCCGTAGCGGAGGTAAATTTATGGGAATTACATTCAATCGATAGTATAAATCCTCTCTAAATTTCTTCTGTTTTACGGCTTCCTCAAGATTTTTATTAGTAGCAGCTATTATTCTTATATCCACATCTACATCCTGGAGTCCACCCACTCTCTTAAACCTACGTTCCTCTAAAAAACGAAGCAATTTTGTTTGCATACTTAAGGATATTTCCCCCAATTCATCTAAAAAAACTGTTCCTCCGTCGCCAATCTCAAAAAGACCTTTTTTCCTAGCAGTAGCTCCTGTGAATGCATTTTTTTCATATCCGAAGAGTTCACTTTCAACAAGATTTTTTGGAATGGCTCCGCAATTTATCTTAACTATGGGTGCGTCCCTTCTATGGCTTTTCTTGTGTATTGCTTCGGCTACTAATTCTTTTCCCGTTCCAGTTTCTCCTTTGATAAGCACCGTTACATTATCATTTTTCGATAATATATCTATTTCTTTATATATTTCTTTCATCACAAAATTCTTTCCAATAATTGCACCCACGGCATATTCCTTTTCTTTTTCCAATAAATACAGCTTCTTTTTCATATTAACTTTTTCAAGGGCTTGAGATATGATAATATTTATTTCTTCAAAGTCAAAGGGCTTTTTTATGTAGTCAAAGGCACCATACTTTATGGCGGCAACTGCAGTTTCAATATTCCCGTAGGCAGTCATAATTACAACCTCTGTATCCCTATCAATACTTTTTATCTGTTTTAAAATATCCAATCCATTCTCATTCCCTAGTCTCATATCCAGAAATATTACATGGGGTTTAAAATCAAAAGCTGTTCTTATACCACTCTCCCCATCCATAGCACACTTAGCTTCATATCCCATATCCTTTAAGCCTTCCATCAAGGACAAACAAATGGTTTTCTCATCATCAATTATTAGTACTCTTTTCTTCATCTAATTCACCACCATAGATAGGAAATTTAATAATAACTTTAGTTCCTTCACCAACAATACTATTTACCTCAATCCCTCCATTATTCTCAACTATTAGTTTATGAACAACAGATAATCCTAAGCCCGTCCCCTGGGGATCAGTAGTAAAAAATGGATTAAATATTTTTTCTAGATTCTCACTTTCAATTCCACATCCGTTATCCTCAAATACAATACTTAAAAAATCTTTTTCTTTATTACGAATGGTTTCAAGCTTTACATTTAATATTCCTAGCATCTGCATTGAGCTTATTGCATTTTTTATTATATTAATAAACACTTGTTCAATTTGAGCCTTATCTACGAATACCAACAAGTTTTTAGCTTCTACATGAACATTTGTCTTTATATTTTTTTCTTGTATGTACTTCTTTGTGATATCTAATGATTTATTAAGTATATGTAATATGTTTATCATATCATATTCAGGCAAATGGGGTTTCGCAAAATCAAGGAGCTGAGTTATAAGATTGTTTAGTCTATCTATTTCATACAATGTACTATTAAATAAATTAAGATTTGATTCTTCCTTATCCTTACAAAGTCTCCCCTTTAAAACTTGTATACTCATTTTCATCCCTGCAAGGGGATTACGAATTTCATGGGCTAATCCAGCTGCTAATTGTCCAATAGAAGTCAATCTATTGATTCTTTCAATATTTTGCTCTATTGT
This sequence comes from Maledivibacter sp., assembly GCA_025210375.1. Classification (NCBI taxonomy): domain Bacteria; kingdom Bacillati; phylum Bacillota; class Clostridia; order Peptostreptococcales; family Caminicellaceae; genus Maledivibacter; species Maledivibacter sp. The sequence continues at coordinate 15,428 of JAOASB010000019.1, forward strand.
TTTTCTTCTTGTTATATCATTAAAGCCACAAATAGCTCCATTTACTTTATTATCTTCACTTCTAAGCAAAGAGGTTGTAACATCCCAATACTGCTTATTTCCATCATCTACTTTGTGTAATGCCAATACTTTATTTTTACTTTCTTCCTGTGAAAGGGTCTCCTTTAATTGCTTAATTAAAGTTTCTTTAAGACTTTCCTTTTGTTTATCCTTATATTCTAAAATCCTTTGACCGGTTTCATTAACGGATAAAATATCTCCCCCTTTGTCCATGGTAATAATTCCAATTGAAATACTTCTTAGAATATCTTCATTGAATTTCTTTAATTCCATAAGTTTTTTTGTGTTTTTTTCAAGCTTACTAACCATGGTTTTAAGGGCTTCTGCAAGTACTCCTATTTCATCTTTCCGGCATATATTTATTTCTTCTTTTAGATTTCCCTTACCTATTTCATGACATATGCCAGCTAATATTTTTATTGGTTTTGAGATATTATGGGATACAAAGATAGTTGCCTGCATAGAAAATACAAGGAAAATAATTGCTATCAAAAGAGTATGCTTCTGGATTTCCACCAGTTCATCGGCAAAAATATCTTTATGTAATCCGTATCCTATTTCCCATTCCCATTTATTAAAACTTTTATAGATAAATAATATATCATCATCCCTATGAACACCGTCCTTTGATCTTAGTACATCATCCAACATATTATTAATAAAGGAATCCTCCCCACTAAGATTGTTTAAAATAAGCTCATTATTCTCAATAATAACCATGCCATCTTTGTTTAGCTCTTTAAAATAGTTAATGGCATTTTCTTTTGCTGATTCAATGGATAGGTCATTTTTATCCACATCTTCATTGATTCTATTAATAAAAAATATATGTTCGTCTAAATTTTCTTCAAGATTTTTTGCCTTATTGTTTAAAAGCATTTGATATCCATTCCAATATGAAACAATACCTATTATTAATATTGGTAATATTACTAGAATCATAAAGGGAATCAGTATCTTATTTTCTATATCCCATTTCACCATCAATCACCTTTTTCTAATGATAAAGATAAATAAATCCATATGTTTATTTATAAGTAACTCTACTGATTACATAAAATAATACTAACGATACAACCACAGCCGGTAATACTGGATGAATTATGGCAGCCCATGAATCCCCAATGGTATTTATTAGGAAAAATAAGGTTATTGTTACCAACCCCCCTACAAAGGATGCTAAGGCTCCTTGCTTTGTTGCTTTTTGCCAATACAGTCCCCCATACAAGGGTAATAGGAAGGTCACAGAAAAGATCGCCCAGATATAGCTTCCATAAATAAGTAGGCTAGTGGGAGGATTTATGGATAGTATTAAGGATATAGTCCCGGCTAAAAATATAAATAATCTATTTAGATTCAACAGCCTTTCTTCAGTTATATTCTCGTTGAAAAGATTTTTATAAATATCGTAACTAAATCCACTTGCCAATATAAGAAGCTGTGAATTTGCAGTTGATATAGCTGCCGCAGCCATACTAATCAGTATAAATCCACTTAAGGGAGAATATATCACATTATTTATTACATATGGAAAAATTTCATCCACGGACTGTATACTTTCAAGGGATGGTTCTAATACCCTGGAGCCTATTCCTATGATCAATATTCCTATATATATTACTGACAATACAAGTACCGATATACATATCATTCTTACCGAGGTCTTTTTATCCTTTGCAGAGGATATCCTAATTGCATATTGCGGATTTGCCGCTAGTCCTAATCCCCAAGCAAGGGAAACTGAAAAGATCATGATAGGATTTTGAAGGCCTTTACAAAAGGGATCTAAAAGACCTCCCTTTTCTATTGTATATGGAAAGCTTGGAAATGGCTTATTTGATATCAAAGAGGCTTTTTCATTCATCAAGGTTAATCCACCAATATCCTTTAATATAATAGATGCAGCTATTATTGTTCCTATGAAAAATAAAATGAAATTTAAACCATCGGTTCTTGTTACAGAAAACAATCCCCCAAAGGTGGTATATATTACGAATAGATAGACAAGAAAAATAGATAATGTATAGTTTATATCCAAAAGCTGTGACATAACAATTCCAAATCCACGTATTTGGATGATAATATAAAGAATATAGGAGATTACGATTACTAACCCTCCCAATGCCTGAAGTAATCTACTATCATACCTGATCCTAAAATATTCAGGAACCGTTAATATATCATAGTCCTTTAATCTCACTGACATAAATACTAAAAATATAGCTCCTAAAAACCACCCCACAACCGAGTATAGAATAACCGAATATCCATAGGCATATAAAGTTCCCGTCAACCCTTGCATAGAAGCAGCACTGAACCAAGTGGCCGTAAAAGTGAAAATACTGGCCCTTAACCCAAGACTATTCCCTGCAACATAGAAATCCCTTATATTTGTTGTTTTCTTAAAACCCCCCTTGCCTACCCATAATAATACAAAGGTATAGAATGTAAAATATATAAGATATACTAAACTTTTATTCATATTATGAAATCACCTTCTTGCACTTTAAAATTAAAGCAACAATTGATGGGCCTAAGGCAGAAATAATAAATAATCCACCCACTATAACCCAAGTTCTAACCGGTAGTCCCAGCAATAGGATCTCATTATTCATTTTCGATCCCCCTCTAAATTAACATTATATGTTTCTTATTATTTTCTTTTTTATCTTTAATCTATAGAGATTCCAGTCAAAGCTTCAATTTATACATATCAGGACTCACCTTAATTTTACCCACCCCATATCCTTAAGGTTTTTGAGGTAAAAAAAAATCCTCCTAAGCTTACTTTTTATCATACTCCAGGAGGATTTATATTTCTTATATTATATTAGTATTCATATTTTTTACTAAAATCATCACGGCTCTCATCATAAAAGTATTCAGCCGCTTTATCACCATCTTCATCTTCTACATAGATTCTAACATCTTTATCGTCTATAACATCATAAATTTCTTCAGCTATATCCTCAGCAAAATCTCTAAAGTCACTATCATCTCTATCATTCCATCTTGATGATGTTCTATCGAAATTTTCTCCGTCCATTGCCACTTTGATGTAGTCTGAATGCTTTGTTAATTCATAATCAAACTTCAAATCATAATCCCCATCTGTATATTCTTCATATTCATCATTAAGCTTATCCTCTATGTCATCAATACTCATATCATCATACTCATACCTTGTTGTAAGCTTATTCTTACCTTCATCATATTCGTATTTGGCAATATTTTTTGAGTTTTTATCATAGACATAAATAGTAACATCATCACTTAATTGATCTCCAGCAAATTCTCCAATATCCTCAACGAAATCCTTGAAATCATCGTCGTCTCTTTTTTTCCACTCCGTTGAAAACTTATTGAAATTCTGTCCTTCCATCTTTATCTTTATATAGCTTGATTCCTTAGATACATCATATTCAAATTTTAAGTCATCTGTCCCTTCTGTATACTCTTCATAGTCTTGATTAAGTTTTCTTTCAATATCTCTATCACTTTGCTTATTCGCTACAACGTAGGGATAATTGTAGTTTGGGTTATTGTAATTTGGGTTATTGTAGTTTGGGTTATTGTAGTTATAGTTTGGTACATTATTGTTGTATTGATTATAATATGGCATATTTCCATTTCCAGTTAAATTGGCTATTTTTGTATCGTCTTCCCATACAAGCTGAAAGCCTAAACAGTTTGAAATATCCCTCAATGGAACATATATGCACCCATCATATATAAAGGGTTCATTTGATAATTGCATATACCCTCCATTAACCTTAACCTTAATATCATAAAACCATGCATTTATTTGTCTACTATAACCTACCCCAAAGGAAACACCACATCCCATCAATAAAATTATCAATAATGTAGTGATGATTTTTTTTGTAATACTTTTCCTATTAAGCTTCAACTCCGCTTCCTCCTGACCAATTTAAAATATATAGGGTTTTCATAGTATAAGTTAAAGTTACACTAAAATCCCTATATTAGTTCTAAAATTAAAATTTACTTGGAACTCTTTATGTGAACTCTAAAGACTATAAAAAAGCATATTTTTATTTATTCGACAAATACTAGTTATTTCCTTTAAATTTTTGGTTGTATTTCTATTTATATGAATAAAAAACCTATGAGCTGTACCTAAGGCAATTTAACCATTAGACCACTCCTAGGTTTAATTTATTCAATAAATTTTCTTATAGGACTAAACTCCTATATTTCATTTAGAAAGGAACTTAAGCTAAGAAAAAATCTCCATTTTTTCTATCCTGTCAAAGGCCTCTTCCAATTTATTCAAGCCTACAGTAACGGCTATTCTAATATAACCTTCTCCACAAGCCCCAAATGCATTTCCCGGAAGCACTAATACATGGGCTTCACGTAATATCTTATCAGCAACCTCCCCTGAGCTTAATCCAGTATCCTTAATATTTATAAACAAGTATAAACTACCCCTAGGAGGTAAAACCGACATATTGGGAATGTCTTTTATCCTTTCATATGCATAGAAAGTCCTCTTTTTATACTCGTTCACCATGGGTGGCTGTATTTCTTCCCTCATTTTCAAGGCATGTAAAGCAGCTCTTTGAGATACTGAGGGTGCAGTAAATACATTATTTTCATTTACATCCTTCATGGTATCTATTATAAAGGTTGGAGCCAATACATAGCCTATACGCCATCCCGTCATACAATAATCCTTTGAGAAACTTCCTATTGTTATTGTTCTCTCCCTCATAGCATCAAGGGTTGTTATTGGAATAAAGGGCTCTGCGTAGCTAAATGCAGTATATATATCATCCGCGATGATTATAAGATCATGGTCAACAGCTACACTAGCTATGGATTCTAGTGTTTCTCTACTAAAACATGTCCCAGTTGGATTATTAGGAGTATTTATAATTATAGCCTTAGTCCTATTGGTTATAAGTCCCCTTAACCGCTCTGTATCTACTTCAAACCCATCTTCTTCATAGGTTTCTAGCATAACGGCCTTTCCCCTAGTTAATTCAATTTGCTGTGGATAGGGAGTGAAGTAGGGTTCATGTATTATCACTTCATCTCCATCATCTAGTATTGCCTCTAATACTAGCCACATGGCATGACATCCACTTGTAGTAATCATACATTCTTCTAATTTAACTGGATAACTATATACATCTTTATAGTACCTACATATTTCTTCTCTTAATTCCATATCCCCCAAAAAATCAGTGTAATGGGTGTGCCCATTTCTAGCATCATTAAAGGCTGCATCGATAATTCTTTCATCGGTTGTTAAATCTGGATCACCTAAACTGAAATTGATAAGATCATCATATTTCCTTACTAAATCTCCACTTTCTCCCATCGGGGTAGAAATATCATTCCAATATCTTTTTGATATAAATCTATGCTTCATATAGAAATTTACCTCCCATTTCATTTAACTTTTCTAATCTTTGAATACCTTCAAAAACCATGTTCTTTGTAACTTTATATGGTAAGTATTCCATATCGGGCCCCGTTACCGTATTTTCAAGGACGTCTTCTAGATATGTCCTATCGTTTTTCACTTTAATATGATCTAAACATGTTGGAAGCTTTATTTTTTTATAAAAGTCATATAGCTTCGTTAATTCATCTATCTGATTATCCATGGCTAACTGAACTAAAACTCCATATGCAACCACTTCACCATGTAGATGCTTTTTCTCTATATGTTCTAATATGGTAAGTCCATAAAATAGTGAATGGGCAAGTGCCCCATTATATTTATCCTCCACAAGCATAGAAACTAATCCAGTACTCACAATATTGTTTAATACAACTTGTTCCAATTCAAATGAGCTTTCCCCTTTTTCACAATCCTTTAATGCCTTTTCTCCATATTCAAACATGGGCTTTACACACATGGCACTAATTTCTCTACCCATTCCGGAGCTATGGTCTAAATTATCCCCCCTAGATGCTAATGTGCATTCATAATGTTTAGCAATTGTATCCCCAATTCCAGCCCATAAATATTTAATTGGTGCTTGGGCAATGATTTTACTGTCCATAAATACATGAATAGGGGGTTTATCAAAGAAATAGAATGAATCAAATTCCCCTTTTTGATTATATACTACGGATAAACAAGTGGTGGCCGCACATGTTGCCGCAATAGTTGGAACAGTAAATACGGGAACATTTAGCTTAGCAGCTGCTCCCTTGGCAGTGTCAATGGCTTTACCTCCACCCACACCGATTATCATATCAACCCTTTGTTCTTCACCCTTTTTGGCAGCTAAATTTATATTTTCATATGTACATTCTCCACCATACCAAATAAAATCAGCTACTTGTAAGGCACCGCCCTTAAGTACACTTTCTATTTTAGGTCTAGCTTTTTCTAATGCTATTCTTCCACCTACTATCAGTGCCCTGTTTCCATACTTTAAGCATATATCTTCTAAATCCTCTAAAGCACCTTCACCTATTGTATAATTAGGAAACACAACTGTAACTTTATTCATAGACATCACCCTTTGTGTTAGTTTGAAAGTTCATATTTTTCTTTAGTACATCTACCTTTAATCCCTCTACATAAAATTAATTTTACCACAAATTTATGGATAATTATAAATTTTTTCAGATATTTTACTATCTGTTGCACAGTAGCACATTGGATGGGTCTCTCATCAAATAGGCTTTAAAGTCATGTCCAAGTTCCCTATAAATAATATCTAGAGCGGATTGTATATCTCTAACAACTCGAATATCTGTATTTTTAAATATTTCTTAATCTAATTCACTCACAAATATGGTGTTAAAATCTTCGATAAGCTTTGTAGTTAGATATCCTCCAAGTCTTGCTGTTGTAAAATTTTTTCTAATAAATTTTTCTCTTTCTAAATTAGTTTTGAAGTTCTTAATAACCTCTTCAACTTCTTTATATCCTACTCCATCTCTGCATTCTGCTAAGAATATTAAGTATCCACCTTTTTTCACAGCATATGTGGGATTCTCAAAGGATTTTCCTGCTATATACAGGTCAACGTCCTTTGGATAACCTCCACAGGAGATAATAGCCACATCGGCCTTTTCCTTTAATTTCACTTCAAGATTCCTTCTAGCTATTTCACACCCTTCTTTATGGGCTTTTATATAATCTCCAGCAACTGCACCACCTATTTTCCCATCCCTATGCATTATAACGTTAAACATAAATGATGGTTTTATCATCTCAGAGGCTTCAATTATATCTTTATGTTGAACATTGCCTTCAATAATGCCCGAACCTATATTTTCTCTAAGCCCCTTACCTATAGTCTCCGAAAAAGCTAAGTAGTGATTAGCCTTGATAGATTCATATCCTGCTATCCCAGGTAGAATAGATTTTCTTCCCCCTCCCCACCCTACTAAGTCGTGGGTAATTATACCACCGGTCAAGACTACATGATCACTTTGAATGGCTATTTTATTAATTTTTACAGGTGTTCCATTACTTGTTTTTCCTAAATAAACTAAGCAATCATCTTCATTACAATTATGATCTATAATAGTAAATCTTTTAGAAAGCTCCTCACCCATGAGAATCTTCTTTTCTTCATCACTATGGACTCTATGGGCCCCAGTGGCACTTAAAAATATTATATCCTTATCTTCAACCCCGCCGGCATTTAATTCTTTCACAATATATGGAAGGAACACATGGGGTCTTTGATAAGCCCTAGTTATATCATTAATGATGATGCATACCCTTTCACCTTGTTTAACTATTTCTCTAAGAGTTGAACTCCCTATTGGATTTTGAAGGGCATCCATGATAACTTTTTCTTCTTCCCTAACCCCTTCTTCATTTAAATCGGGACAATTTATTTCACCCAATATATTTCTTTCCGACAATAGAAACTTAACTCTTCCTTTACCATATTTCATCATAATTTCTTTCATTATATAGCCCTCACTTTATATATACTTCACTATTTACTCAAGGATATTACAATCATTTCAGCTACTACCTGTCATAAAATGACTCCCTTTATATAATGTCCTTTATTTTTTACTCTAATTATACAGCATTATGCCATCTTTGACCTATAAAAATGGGTAGCTAGAAATGAAAAAATAATCATTTCCAGCTACCCAATTATCACATTAATGAAAATACATTTGTAACAAATTTATGTATAGAATCTCTATAGTAGTGTTTTCCTCAGCTTATATATCAAATACCTTGTCTAGCCTTGTCAGCCTAAATATTTTCATAACCTGGGGATTGTTAATTGAATGAAGCTTAAAGCTACCATCTAATTCCATACATCTTTTATAAATGGATACTAATACTCCAAGACCCGTACTATCAATAAATGAACAGCTACTGAAATCAAGAACAAAATGCTTTTCTCCGTTGTCTATCAATTGGATTAGTTTTTCTCTAAACTCTGAGGCTTCATCAACGGCAAAGTTCTCAGGTATTAATAATTTTATCTCCTTCATATATTTCACCTCATATCCTAAATTTTTCTACAAGATCATTTAAACTGCTGGCCATAGCACTGGTCTCTTCCGAGGTTGATGCTAGGTTTTGAATTATTGATGATTGTTCTTGGGTTGCAGCCGCAACCTGTTCACTACTCGATGCTGTGGTTTCTGTAATACTTGCAACTGAATCAATAAGCTCTATTATTTGATCTGAGCTTGCAACCTCATCCTTTGTTATATCTACTATTTTTCCGATATCCTTTGTAATTCGTTCCACTGCTTCTATAATTTTTACAAACGACTTATCTGTCTCATTAGCTATCCTTACCCCATTTTCTACTGTCTCCTTGCCAGAATCCTTTGCTTCTACGGCTTTATCAATTTGGATTACCATTTCATTTATGAGTGAGGATATTTCATTGGCCTCTTTATTAGTTTCTTCAGCAAGCTTACGTACTTCATCAGCTACAACTGTAAAGCCCTTACCATGTTCTCCAGCTCTTGCAGCTTCAATTGCAGCGTTTAATGCCAATAGATTAATTTGATCTGATATATTGTTAATGGTATTAATGATTCCACTAACCTTATTTGATAACTCATTCAATACGATTAATGTATCTCCAGTTTCAATTGACATCTCTTTTATATCTTCAATGGCTTCAACTGTTCTATTTACATTGATACGCCCCTCATTTGCTGCAGCCATAGTATCATGGGAATTATCCCTCGTGGTATTGGCTCTACTTTGGGCTATTTGAATTAAGCTCGAAAGTTCAACCAAAACCGTGGAGGTTTCAACTACCAAATCTTTTTGACTTTCTGCATTAGCCGCTACTTGCTGTGTATTGCTGGCTATTTGTTCAGTGGAGGCACTTATTTCTTCAGATGAAGCAGCCATTTCCTCAGAAGCCATCGCAAGTTCCTGGGAACCCTTTCTAACATGACCTATGATATTTGATTGATGGTCAATCATTGCATTAAAGTACTCTCCTAATATTTGTATCTCATCCCCTGTCTTTATATGGGATCTAACGGTTAAATCACCATCACCTGCTTTTATCATCAACCCTTCAAGCTCTTTGATGGGATTAATAATATTTATTTTGCTGAAAAAATATGCCAATAACATTGCAACAATAATTGATGCTACCCCAATGAATATGGTATTTTTCCTAATTGCAATTGCTGGAGCCATATATTCATTGTAATTAGCTGTTAACGCCACCACCCAATTATTCACAGGAGTGAAACTAACAAATTTTCTTGTGCCTTCATATGTATAATAGCCCCTGCCTGGTTGTCCTGATTTCATTTTTTCAACAAGTTCTTTTAACTCTACATTATCTGTATCCCCTAGGTTTTCCTTCATTTTTTCTTGTCCATCAGGATGATATATGAAATACCCATCTTTATCAATCATATAGGCATATCCATTATCTCCTATATTTATACTTGAAATATATTTTGTAATATGTTTGAAATCAATAGTTCCAACTATTGCTCCAACTACTTTATCATTAATTGTTAATGGACAGGCAATTCCTACCACCGGGTTATTTGAAGATTTAGATATTATTACCTTGCTTATACCCTTTGAGTTTTTTAAAGCACTTTGAATATACGCCCTATCACTTAGGTTGATATTGTAATTTATGTCATTACTACTAAGTAGCCCTTTACCCAATGCATCCACCAGTATTACCTCTTCAATCTGACCACTATCCCCCTTCTGAACCTTTGATAAGTAATCAAAGGCCTTACTTTTTAGCTCGTTATCACCTATAGCAAATTTAGCCAAATCCTCATTATGGCTTAATAAAAGTACATACTTGCTTACTGAATCCAAAGCCTCATCTATGGACTCCGAAGATTTAACTGTAAGCGCACGTAATTCTTGCTCTGTCATATTCTGTATTGAATTTGACGTCATAATATAAGAGATAGTCCCTAGTGCAGTAATGGACAATGAAATAAATACGAAAAACATTAATACTAATTTTGTTCTTAAACTTGCTTTCATGTCTAACCTCCTTCTTTTTGTTTCATATATTATAAAACTTCATTGCTAACTAATATTTTTTTGTATAACCAAAGTATTCTTTCTAAAATCAATTTTATCAGCAATTGATTTCAAAATAAATAACCCTCTACCACAATTATCTAATATATTTTCATCGGATATCTCATCTGGTATATTTCCATTTAAAAATCCAGTTCCTGAATCCTCTATTTCAAATTCTACACTTCTTCTATCACATATAGTTCTTAAATAAATTGGCTTGTCTACACTATTATTGTTCCCATGCTTAAATGCATTTGTTAATGCCTCTGTTAGCATGAGTCTTACATCAAAAATATCATGTGAAGTATCTAACTCAGAGATAATTTCATCTATAACTTCTTTATATTTATCTATGCCATATAGTATATATTCATTTCTTTTCATTCCAAACTATCCTTTCCTTACTTTATTTCCATTGAAATCATTGTACAATCATCTTGTATCCCATAAACATCAGTCAGCATCTCATTTAAAGAAGTTTTTAAGCTCTTTGTGAATTTATTTATTGTAGGTGCTTTAAGTACGATATCGCTTATATTCTCATCGTCAAAAATAAAATCTAGTCCATCGGTGAAAAAATAAAATCTATCTCCAGAATTGAAGTGAATTATTTGTTCATCAAAAACACTATCTTCAAACATACCTAGAAACGAACCCTTAACAATTTTTTTTTCACATTTGGTTAAGCTATTTTGATAGATAAACTGATTGATGCCTGCACCTACCACCTTTGCTTGTTTATTTTCAAAGTCAAAGCTAAAGCAACAAGCCGCTATATACCTTTCACTTAAATAATCAGATACCTTTCTATTTAGATTATTTAGTATTTCAGAAGGATCATAACTAATCAATGCCGCTTCGTGAAATAGAACATTAAATGCAGATATATTAAGAGCAGCAGTAATCCCCTTACCACACACGTCTCCAATGATACCAATGAGAAGGTTCTCATTTTTTTTACATAGATAAAGAAAGTCTCCACTCACTGTTCTCGCAGGAACATAGAGAGTATCGACTTTTACTTTATTAGGAATTGTAAAGGGTTTTTTAAAAAGCTGTTTTTGCATTTTAGAAGCAGAATTCAGTTCCTTTTTTCGCTTTGTAATCTCCCTCATTATGGATAAAACCGCTGGTTTACCCTGAAAATTCAAATAACTAGAAGATACCTCCATATCAATTACTGTTTTATCCTCTAAAGTAATTTTATAATCGAATACGGTTTTTACCTGTTTATTCCTTACTATTTGATCAATTCTTTTTTTCATAATATGGTCAAAATTAGGAACAAACTTATATGCACTTTCATTAACAAGATTGTTAAAATATTTACACGCCGCTTTATTTGCTAATACAATTTTTCCATCAACAGTAATAATTATTGCATCGGGTAGCAAATTAACAATCTCACAGTATTTTTCTTTATTTGCCTGACCAAAAAATATTACATCACTTGGATCATTCAATAGCGCTTTATATTCTACGTCACCTTCTATCAATTCATTTTCAAGCTTAACTTTTTCAGAAAACTCCTCTACATCACAATCATTTTTTTGTGCCATTGTATTTTTCAATTTATGTCACTCCTATTTTGTATAACAAAGTAAATACCCTTATAAATTTTGTATCCATTAATATATTAAGATAAAAAAAATCCTGTTATTGTACTAAGCAGGATTTTTACTATATTATATAACTTAATAAAGCTTTAACATTTCGATTTCTTGACTAGCCTAGAAAAATCGACTGTTACAAAAACCAAAATGGAGTTTTACAAGTGGGTTATATATACATAAATAAACAGCTTGTACAACTAGCATTCCAAAACTATTGAACTAGTAGCTGTGGCTTTACATTTCCATAAAATCATCTTAAAACATACTAGCCCATTACGTATTATAACATAATTTTTTAGATTATATATATTAAAAGTTACTTAAAGTTAAAAAAACTTACTTAAAGTTAAAAATACAAATGACAAAAAGAAAAAAGCTTAGGAACATCAAACTCCCTAGCTTCCAGTAAAATTTTTCTGAAAAAACAATCTTAAAATTGACAATCCCAAGGAATATAAATCCATGTTTTTTGTCACTTTAGTAACTTAATACCATAGAGAGTTCCAAGTAAATCTTAATTTATACATAGCAAAATATCCGATGTTTCTGGGGATTTTTGATATGTATAAATTAAAGTTTTGACTAGAATCCCTATATACTAAATACAGGTTCTAATTTATTTATATTTTTTTGTATTATTAAAACATTCTTTCTTAATTCCAACTTGTCTGAAATAGCCTTTATAAGAAATAATCCCCTTCCATAGCTATCTAATACATTCTCCTCTAATATCTCCTCTACTACAGGTTTGTTAAAGAAACCCCTCCCACAATCTTCTATTTCAAAGTTTACACTTTTCTCATCATAAGTGGTTCTGATATAGATAGGTTTATCCACTCTATTATCATTGCCATGCTTAAATGCATTAGTTAAAGCCTCCGTCAATATAAGCCTAACATCAAAATCATCATTTGGAGTATCTAAAGTAGTGATAATATCATCAATAACTTTTTTATGATTGTCTAATCCATATAGTACATATTCTTTTTTATTCATTTATAATCGCCCCCATCACCATGGTACCCTATGTGTTAATATAGAATCAGCATACAAAAAATAAAAAAACCTGGTTGGTCACCAAACAGGATTAATCCACTATAATATATAGTTAATTAAACAAATTCAGTAACCGGCTATCATAGTCTGTTGACTTTAGACCCTTGGCTTTGCGTCCCTATATTTCTATAGGTTTGCCTTTTCATCATATTATTAACATATTCTACTTATATATTCATATTATAACATAATTCCCTAAGATAATTATATTAAAAGTTTATTAATATATAAAAAAAAATAGGTTTTAATGGAAATTTATTACATTAGAGTTCCCAGCCAAAATCTTGATTTATAAATATCAAAACTCCCCTCTTAAAATCTCCTTAATCTAAAAAATAAGAGACAACAGATCTAAGTTGATCCATTATCTCTTATTTTTATTTTTAGATGTTATTTTCTCTAGCATTTTTCTTGTATACTGATTGTTATCACATATCAAAACATTGGAAAAAGTATAAAGTTTTGATTATAAATCTCTTTTTAAACTTTCCGGCATATCTGGTTCGTAAACCCAAAGCATACATCTTGTACTAGCACCACTCATAGCTACTAGTGTAAATACACAAGCTGCTGATGATAATAGAAAAGTTTTTAAATTTCTTAACATATTTGATTATCCCCCTTTTTATTAATATTTTTCTTAAGTAATTAAAAATTGGTAAATTTATACCCCAATGGACTTGCCAAGAAAAATGATAGAGTCACACCTAATAAGCTTGATGTTACATATCTAAACAGCTCTATATTGTTTAAATAGTTACATACTAGACACCAAATCGTCAACAAACAAATAGTTTTAATCTTTATTCTTTTTCTCGTAACTTTATTTCTTATCATTTTCTTTTCTGTACCAGCAGGAATCCACAGGATAGTAGCTATTACAGCTAATACATAAATCAATAAAATCAGGATTAAAATATTTGGAGCCTCTAAGCTTATTACTTCTCCCGCTATACCTGCCAGAATCATTAGTGAAATACTAAGGCAATAGCATTTATTGTAAGTATCCACATGACTCCCTCCAATAATTCTTCTAAAGATAACAAATGATAAGGATACAGCTACAGTGGTTTCAAAAATATTAAGAATATATGCCAAGATTAATATACTTACTGTTTTTATTGAAGTCCCTAAAAAAATTTGTAGACCATAGGAAAGAATCTCACTTTTTTCATCATCATAGTTTAATTCAAATGATATATAGTTAGAAATATTATCAGCTAACCTCTTTACCATAATTACCTACCTTTCCAGATAATATGATTGTGGATACTACAGTATCTTCATCTGTATTTTTAATATCTATCCTGCCTTCATACTTGTCCACGATTTTCTTAGAGATATATAGTCCGTATCCTCTTCCAGCAGAAGATTTAGTGGTATTCCCTTGTTTAAATAAATCCTTCATAATATTTTCTTCTATTTGTCCTGTATTTTCAATTTTAAATATAAAATTATTATTGCAATAATCCACAATCAGTTTTATCCATTTTTTACCTTCAGTCATCAATGAAGCTTCTATAGCGTTTTCAATTAAATTAGAAAATAAACTACATAAATCCCAAGAGTGTATATCAATATTATATATTTTTCTCTTACATTTAACGTAAAAAAATATACCTTTTTCACGTGCTATTTCTCTTTTGACGTTAATCAATGCCGTCAAAGCAGGATGCCCAAGTCTCACTATCTCGCTAGTAAATCTATTTTCTTTTGATATACCTTTCAGATAACTAGTCAATTCTTCATATTCCTCTAAATAAAGTAACGCTCCTATAGCTTGAATGTGAGTTAGATAGTCATATCTTTGAGAGTGTAACAGCTTTATCAATTCTTCCGTATTTCCCATATTGGTTTTCATTAATCTAAACTCTGCTTCTTTTTTTTCATAATAGCTAAATTTTTTCAGAGAAATAAACATAAAAACCGTTGTTATAGCTGTTACAATTATAAGAATATAAAAAAAGAATATACTTTCTTTAATTACATTCAAAGTAACTGAATTGAGTATTAAAAAGTTAAGTATTATTATAACCATCGACTGAAACAGCATGGTTAATACAATGGTATATTTGTTTTTGTTCTTCAAAGATATCACCTTCTAATCATTAATATCACATAGAAATAGGTTCTTCCTTATAATAACAATCAGTACCAATAACGACACTAAACTAATAGGGATATAAGCCAAAATTAAGTATTTAGAATTATAATATAAATCAGTCATTTCTATTTCTCTCAAAATACTATTTATTGGTAATATAATACCTTGTAGTACTCCTTGAGATAACATCCCTATCAATACTGGAATTATGGCTTTATAATATTTGATTTTCATAAATAAAATGACCATAAAATATAATGAAATAATTTGTATTATTGTATGAAATCCAAAATATATATTAGACATTCTTACAAGTAACGCAACTATTGACTGAATCGTTGCAATAATTAAAATTTTCGACAGCCTTACATCCCTTACATTTGAAAGGTTAAACCCCAATAAAAGTATAAATAAAGCTTCTGGAAAAGATGCAAAAACTGCGACATATAGGTAATCAATAAGCATATAATTCCCCCTATAAATTCTATATATAATCTAATTGATATGCTTAATATCTATAATACACTATCTTCCTCAAAAATGTTGTCATTTTTTGTATTTTGTGTAATTTTTTTTATTTTTTTTTGCTTTTAAATGACAATATAATTTTTTTCGTTGTATTTCGTCAATAATATAACCTCAAAACGATCGATTGAAGATTCGAGAGCATATCTGTATATAAAATATTCCAAAATAAAAAACCCACTAGTCCGCAGACTAATAGGTCTAACCTTATTGATTATCAATATCTAATCCTTCAAAAACATCCTTGGCTTTGTAACCCGTTCCCTTTATTCCATCGAAGCCTTCTACTTCGAACCAACCCCTTACTCCATTTTCCTTTTCTACTTGACACCATCTTTTGTTATCACTAGAGAGTAAGGTAACTTCTTCCCCTACTGTAAGGGCCGCTATCATTTCATTTTCCGTGGTGGATTTAAGTATAGGTATACTTTTTAAAACCTTGGCCCTGTGATTTATTTCATAAAGGTCTTTAGGCTGATTCACAAGCATATGTCTTGGAGAAAGCTGGTATTTATCTTTATAGAACCATGAACAAAGTATATTGCCACTGCTTAATGTAGTTAGGCTACCATCCCCGGGCCTTTCTATGTCATTAATATGTCCATTGATTTTTCCTATATGGGATACACTATGAATAGTATATCTATAGAAGCTGGTTTTGGGCGTTTTGTCAGGGCCCCATTCGCTTATGGCAATCTCCTTTATATTATCTCCTACATCAATATCTACTACCTTAAAATCATAATCTACATTTACTCCTATACTTGTTATTGCGACATCATTAATAGTCAATCTATAATACTTTGTATCGTCACATTCCAGCTTTATAAAATCCTTATTGTCATCATTATTTAGATCTACATCTAAAAGCTTTGTTTTCCTAATATCTTCATTATGAAAAAAATGCCCCTTCTGATACAAGCTTATTTCACTAGTTAATCTATCAATCCTTAGATCCTTTTCCTTTGCTTGCTGAGATAAATCCTTATTTTCATCCTTTAGAGTGTCATTTTCTTTTTGCAAAGCTTCTAATTGCTCCAAAAGAAGCTTATTGTTTGACTCCAAATCTTTCATGGTGGTTTTTATATTATCGTTTGCACATGAAGTCAATAGAAACGCAGTCACTAAGGTAAATATCAAACATTTTTTCATTTCCCATCACCCAAAGTCTATTATAATTTATTTGGTAATAAATTGGTACCATTAATTTCCCCGAATTTTCTTAAAAGTTTCTTAACAAAATTGGTACCCTTATTTATAGACGTTTTTATCACGAAAAAGTTTCATAAAAATATAAAATTTATGAAATTATCAAACATATGGTCTAACAAGTACATTTTTCCTCACTAGGCCTTTATCTCTCCTATAATATTTTGAGCAAATTTCTTTGCATCATTTTCAATATTTTCTACCTTCATTATTTCTCCAGCATCATTTGCTATGGCCATAATAGAGAAATAAGGGGGCAATCTAAAGCTTTTGTTTATATTTAATGCCCCTATAAGTTGCTTTGCCACGGAATCAGAACCAGAATTTCCTGAAACAATGACTCCAAACAATGTCTTTTTGTAAAACTTAGTGCGCCTATAAAGCACCGTCATTCTATTGATCACCGCAGTAAGCTTTGCAGATATGGCATCATTATAATTAGGACATATCCATATTACTGCATCGGCTCTTTCGATGGCAGGCAATATTTCCTTAGTAATCATCCCCCCATAGAAGCACGAATTGGTTTTACTATAATGCATGCATGTGGTAAAGTCACAGCCCTTACAATCAATGATTGTACCGTTTTCAACATGATATTCCTCTATGTCACAATCCACAAGATATCCTTTTATCATATTCCACAGCATTAAAGTATTGGAGGTAGCATGGGAGCTAGCATGAAGTACAATAATTCTAGGTCTTTTAATCACGCTAGGATTCTCATGGATAAAATTTTCACGCAATCTCTCACATAAATCCAAACTGATATCCTCCAATGACATTTTTAGCTGTTTTTGCCATGTCCTAAGGTTTTTTAGGCCCTCTATGGCCTCAACCAAAGGGTGCCCTGGAAAACGACATCCCATTCGGTTGGCTTTAAATATTATATCCTGGGCAGTACTTTTCGTATATAATTCATTTGGACTATGTATTATTATCACAGCACTTGATCCATTTAGTGCATTTTCACCTCTTTGAGACAGCCTAGATAGCATCTCAAAAATGGGAATATTATAGCCTAAATCATCAAGCTCTACGGCAAATATAATCTTCTTATTTGTTAAATCTGGAATATTAGTTAAATCATTAATTATGTAAGTATCTAATCCCTTAGTAGTAACTGCAACCATTTTCGATAGTCTGTCTGATATCTCACCTGGCATGATCAGATATACTTTTTTCATATTATACTCTCCAGTTTTTTATAGGTTTTTTGTAGACGATCGATTAATGGTTTTGGTAGCTTTAGTCTCTCTATTTCCGTACCCGTAGAAGCTAATCTATTCTTTGCTCCCATAAAAACTCCGCCCATATATGTAGTACTATAGTGCCAATCCCCTTTGATGGTCGCTATAAGAGATAAACTCCCCGACGATAGGGCCGGTGCGATGTATGGCTTGAACCCTGTTCCTCTAACCTCTAGATTTGCTTCCTTTGCTTTTTGGGTTAGATGTAAGGATATCTCTGGATTATAGTTTTCTATACTGTCGGCAATAATAAGACCCTCACCGTGGGGGCCATAGGCCCTACCTTCATTTATATAATGGGAGGTTTCAGGGCTTAAGCTTGAATAATAAGCGGCACGGGCATGCATTACACCAAGTCCATATCCCCTAATTTGCTCTGGAGCCAATCCCTTATAGTCCAATTCTCCATTTTTATCGGTGTTGCTGGTTAAAAAAACCGATTTGCATAGTAGGTCTACAGGGTCAGACACTACTGCAAATATTCCCTTAAACCCACGCTTTCTAGCCATATTTGCATAGGTTTCCAAAATTTTAGAGTTTCCCTGAAACTGAATCATTCTTACATCCTCCACCTTCTCATGGGCAGGTGGTACACCTACACTTGCACAAAATACAAACATATCACAATCAAATAGCTCTTCAAGGCTGACTCCTTTAATACGTGGATAGGATCTTCCATCAAAGGCTGAGAGTATTTGATTTCCTTCAAGAACCCATCTCCTTTTTTTGCTATCTCCTCTATCATAGATTCCCACCTCAGAAATGCAATCTCCCCCTAATAATCTTAGCCCTGTAATTAGGGTTCCACCTACATCTCCAAGTCCTAAAACATTTACTATCCATTTTTTAGGGCTTGAATTATTTAGTACATCTTTCCAATTGGGATATTCAGTATTTATACAAGTAACCTTTCTATGATTTATTTTATCTATTATCCAATTAGGTAAAGTAAAGTTTACTGGGTCCTTTTTTTGTAGAAGATTGACCCCCTCATCTTGGTCATATACTAATGACGGATCAGATACAGAAAAGCTTCTTCTAGACTTTAATGGCTCCATTTTCTTCAAAAGAAAAATATTATGTGTATTTCCCATGGCATCTTTTTCACTTATTTCCTTTAAGTCATCATACTTACTACTTGAAAATAATATTTCATTATCTAGATTATAATAAAACATTCTCATCACCTCTACTCTTTACATATCGTATATTCAAGACGTTCTAAAATGGTCAAGTCGTTTTTCAGATAATGGGATGGATTAAGCTTTAAATCATAGTTCATATTTTCACCGTGATCGGGGCATCTTGGGTAAATAAATACTTCTCCTAAATGTGCCAGGGTTAAACTTCTCTCATTTATTTTCTGATACTCAGCCTCTAGAACCGTTAATATTTCTATAGCATTTTCTATACTAACCTTTGATAGATTGTATATTGCTTCATTAGAGGTTCCTTTGATAAATGTAGGCGAAGTATATGGCAGTATCAGATTAATTGATGGAACAAGATTTCTCTTTGGATAGACCCCTCTCCAAAGAGTATCCCCACCTATATATGGATACATGGCGCTTTCATTAAACCAAACATTTAACTTTGGTATGAAATAAGCAAAATCAACCTCTCTATCCTGCATATCCATAAGTTCCTTACCCCGTCCTGATAGTATTCCCGTAAAAATTTTTTTAACCTCCACATTAACCTTCTTGAGTATTGGATCTAGGGCTTTTATTCTATAGCCTTTATGCAAAAGGTCATCTACTAATATTAGTGGCCTATCAAATGAACTGATCATTTTAACCTGATTTTCTAGATTCATATAATATGGATATGCACTTATATCATATTCCTTAGCATCAGGCCAAAAATATTTTTCAGTATGCATAGATTTTGTTATAGTATTGGGTATTATATATCCCTTTAGAATTTGTCCGAAGGGAACACACATGTCTTCACCTAATTTTCTAGGTATGGTCGGAATAGTAGGAACCCCATTTTCATCACATATCTTTTTTATGAGGTTTTCATAAACCATTTGCTTATCAATAGCTAATACTAAATTCCCAGGATAAAGGTCTACGATAGCTTTCTGAAGTCTTTTTCTACAGTGATTTATCACATCTGTTACCTTTAAATTGCTAACAAAGGGTTCTTTAATAAATGTTTCAACCCCCAGATATAGGGTGCATGGAGCTATCATACTCACTGCAAAAACGGGCTTCTTAGGATCACACTCCGGTACTAACTGAAATCCCTGGAGCTGTACGGCTTCATGCAGGGTATCACAGGAATATCCATCTATTACATTTCTAAAGATTCCATAGGTATAGTCCTTTGCTAAAGAAAAAGCAAGGGTTTCAGTAAGTATGATTTGTTCTAAATTAGATATATGGGAATCCTTATTTACAAATATTCCATCTATAAGAATGATTCTACCTACATAATTTTTACGTATATATTCTGAAACAATGTTATCTTGAAATTCCTTAAAAATCATGTTTGAACGTATCCAATGAAAAATTGAAAAACCTAGTATTTTACCATTATTCTTTATATCCCTGAGAATCATTACCCTTGGCCAAAGCTTTTTGAATATATTTTTCAATATATCATAGGACTTTTCATTATATTTAGATAAAAATGTAGTCAATTGAGTCAAAAGATTTTCCGATATACCCTCTACAACCTCTACGGAAATAGATTTAGTTTGAATAAGAGTCTTGTATTGAGGTTCTCTTCTATATAAGCTGTTCTCATAAATATATTTTTGTACTAGTGGATCGACCAAACTGGATATATCCCTATTTTGATCTATGTAATTTCTAATCTGAGTAGAACTTATGTCTTCATATTGAAAGGATAAGGATAATCTTATTACATTACCTTTTATTTCATTAATTATTTTATCAAGATCGGAATCACTACTTTCTGAAACATAAAGGTTTTTTCTATCAAATACTATATGGGAAAAGGATAATATGGATTCCTCCGCATACTTCTTATATGCCGATGCGTTTAATACTACATCACTTCCTGCAACAATGTGAATATCTGTCATTGGAAAGGCAGTACGTAATTTTTCC
The DNA here is from genome assembly GCA_025210375.1 of Maledivibacter sp. Lineage (NCBI taxonomy): Bacteria > Bacillati > Bacillota > Clostridia > Peptostreptococcales > Caminicellaceae > Maledivibacter > Maledivibacter sp. The sequence goes on from JAOASB010000019.1 coordinate 36,835, forward strand.
AAATCTTTGTCATTTGCAATGTTTATCTGAAAATCACTAGGGAATAAATGTATACCTAGTTCATCGGCAATAGACATCCTAATAATATTTCTTCGTATTAAATTAGGCTGTGTTCTCTTAGACCATGAGAATTCATCAATAGCTAAATAAACTTCAAAGCCCAAATTTCTTATTTCTCTGGCGATTTCCTTATGACTCAAAGAAAATGGATCAAAGCTTCCAGGGAAAAAAGCAATTTTTCTTTGATCGTCAAGTTTAATAGGCCCATTATAAAATTTGTAGTCTGAAATAAATCTATAAATATGATTTAATCCTGCGGAATTAGTTAAAAAGTATAATTCCCTTGTTTCTTTTCGGTTTCCTAGTAAAGTAAGAATCTTTTTTGCAACAAGCTTGAATATATTGTATTTTCCCTCTAAACTTAATTGCTTGGACCCAAATATGTCTATACCAATAACGCTAAATGCCACTTGCCTTACTTGCATGTTGTTGTTTACGAGTCCATTCAATAATATTCCTAGCATCTTTATATATCTATCATTGTATGATTTCTCCGTTTCATCAAAGAAATCCTTATATTTAGGATAATTGGTTATACATATACTGATGGTCTTTAATAAAAGGCATATTACATTGGGACTTGACTGTCTTATCTTCTCTATAAAGTCACATATTAATTCATCTAGTTCAACGGGCTGTAAATAAAGCATAAGTCTTCCAAGATAGTTAGTTATATATTTTGTAAATTGATAACCTTCTATTTCTAGGGCCCTTAAAAGCTCTACTACAATATCATTTCTTTGATCAAATGGTAAATTAGGTACTATTTTAATCAAAGCTTCTCCGCCTTTATTTCTTACATTTTCACTGGCACTAACCTTTAGAAGGTTACAAAAATGCATAGCAGTATGTATACCCATATTATCTAGATTATTTAAGGTGTGTTCCATTATAAGCTCTACTTGATATTTCTTTGTGACCCAATCAGTTGCTGTCTTGAGATTACTCAAGAACATGCTTGGCATTTTTTCTTCATCCCTATTACAAAACTCCTCATACTGTAAAACTACTGAATGATCTAGTTCAAGGAGCTTAGCAATCTTTAACTTTAAAAAGTTTTCTACAGCAAACCCAGAATATTTTATATCAAGACCAAAGTCCTTCTTAATAAAATTTAAAGTTCTAGAATTCCTATCTAGCTTAGGTATTAAATTATATATAGTTTCGAGGGCCGATAATCTCAGATCATTATTTTCCCCATAAACGTTATCCCTTATATAATCCAGCAAATTTTCAATTTCATATTCTTCGCATTCATTTACAGGAATGTACTTTGCGGTATTTAATATATTTAACTTTAATTGATGACTTTGCTTCATATCCTTTTTATAATACTTTAATAGGACTTTTATGAAATCCTTAATTTGGTGCTTAGGACAATTGGAAAATAATGATGCCACCATTAATTTCATGCTTTTTCCGATCCATCTTTGATGTGTAGGAATAATCTGTCTACTTGGAAATAGAAATAAATTTAGATAATCGTCAAACAACTCATAGGCAGCATATCCCGGAGGCTCTAACACCACATTTTCTGGCACTTCTTTTCTATACACCTCATCAAAGGTAGCAATCAAGGCTCCAATAATGTTGGCACACTGGATTCTAATATCATCCTCGGGATGAACTAGTTGCTCATATAAAAATCTTACGGTTATCAGTTTCTGTTTCTGAGTAAGATATGTTGAATATTCCTGAAAACCATTTAAATAGCTTCTTAAATTATTGGTATCTTCTTCACTTCGCGCCTTTTCTATTATGGAGTTTAATGAAAATTCATCTCTTAGCTTATACATAAGATTTATATTATGGGTTATAGAAAGATATTTAAGATTTTTTATTATATCCTTTCCTCGCATCAGTGAATAGTATTTTTTCCTTATTTGTGATTTTTGAAGGTTTGTTTTCTCAGGCTTAACATCTACATTTATTCCTAGATCAAGTATATAATCTTCAAAGTCTTTAAGCTTAGCATATACCCTTGAGTACCTTTTTTCCTTTGCTTTATCAAGGTTATCTAGTTTATTTAGAACCACATCAAAGGATTCCTGTAGACTATATATATGCATACGATTTTCTTTTTTCTTTACTCTAAAATCTGAATATATCAATACAAGACTCTCAAGGGATAAATTTTCCAATTCCAGATCCCAAGTTGAATGATTGATTGCAATATTTCTAATATATGTTATATTATGCTTCTTAAACCATACATCAGTATAATAATAGTGATAATATGGAACTCTTTTTAACTCTGCTCCCTTACATCCAAACTTACCTATATCATGTCCAGCAGCAGAACCCGAAACCCTTCCCAAATCTATTGACACTCCTGCAGCCTTTAATTGTCGTCCTATAAAAAGGGCTAAATAATGTACCCCAGAAATATGCTGTAGAGAACTATAGCCCATAACCTCTTGGTTTAGCTTCATCATCTCATATACATATTCATCCTCAAAGGCCCTTTTGAAATTTTTGTACTCTTCAATATTTTCAAGCTCATTCTCTTCTTCCTTAGCTAAAAAATTAAGGGGATAGTTACTCTCCCAGCTATTATCACCGGATATTTTTTGGCTCTCCAATACGACCTTTAAAACTTCTAAATATAATATGCAGGCATTGTTTAAATTTCCATAAAGTCTTATGGTAACTGCATCTGGGAAGGATCTGCTAAGGGCATATTGATAAACATAGAAAAGCCAGTCCTCAGGTAGCTTACCCTTCATCAAATACTCTATTAATTCTTTACATAAAACTAGTACTGCTTTACATGAATAATCATTATGTATAACTATTTTATTTACTTGATATTTAAAATGATCTGATTTTATATGCTTCTCTACAATACCTGAAGATAACGATATCTGCTTTAATACCCCTTTGTCTAAAAGACTATCACAAATTTTTCTATACAATTCATTTGCAAAAGAACCAGTCATTTTCTTCCTCCTCGTCCTTGATATACGTGCTAGAAATTTCTAACTTTATTATAACATGTTTTATAGAATAATAATTTACTTAGTAAATCCTATCTGCATTTATAGATGCGGGGTATTGTGGAGTATAGGTCGATGAATTCCAAGGAATTTTTTGCTGTATTTATCATAAATATATAGTTTATAAATCATTCACAATTTCTTTTTCTATACATATTATGATATTGTATAAATTTTATTATTCCCTATGGGATATTTATGGTAAAGGAGCGTGTAGAGGTGTATCATTACGATGATAACTATATATACTATTGCGAAAAAGAAGCTGAGAAAATGTATCCCGATAATTATAACAAGATATATCCTTATGTAAAAAGAAAATGTAACGAGAAAGATGTGGAAGATGACACTAACATGAATCCATTTCCAAGCCAAGAAACCTTTGATGAAATGGTAGATGAAATCTATGATGAATTTCAACGTGACAATAGTAACGGATCAAATTCAGGAAAAAATCATAATCTTATGAGAAGATATGACGGTTACCTTGGCAGAGATCTCGTATCTGTATTACTTCTTAGAGAATTATTAGGTAGAAGGCGGGGAAGACGTAGAAGAAGACGTAGATACTATGGTGGTTATGGTGGATATGGTGGTTATCCATACCTTGGATACTAATAATATAATCATAGTACCTATAGCATTTTATATTATTATAGAAAAGCTTATTGGCGTTTCCTTAGGCATATGGAAAAATAAACAAGTAAGATTACTAGTTTATTTTTTGAATATGCCTTATTTACATTATTATTCCAAACCCATGGGATAATAACTGTTCCCATGGGTTTAGAATATGTATATAGAGATTCCCAAGTAAATCTTTATAAGTAGTTATTTCATAGTATAATATATTTAACCCATATAAAGATAAACAACTTCAAGGTTTAATATATTTCAAAGAAAAAATGTAGAAGCGTTCATTATTTTCTCTGAAATATATTTTAAGTCTTAATGTTGTTTATCTATATTATACTTTAGGAGGTCAGCACCTTGAAAAATCATAGGGATTTTCATGATAAACTTTTGCAAATCGATGGCAAAGGCTATAAAGCATATAAAGAAATTAGAGGTCAGTATAAATTTGATGATTACGTATTGTCAATAGATTCTGTACAAGGTGACCCCTTTGCTTCTCCATCAAGGGGAAGAATAATAATATCTCAAGATATGGCTAAGTTTCCATCAACACTATTTGATGGAATCCATAAAAATATCGCAGTGTGTGATTTTCTTACTAGACTTTTTTCCCATAGAATATATAAATACTATACCAAGGTCAAGGGTTCTGGAAAAAGTGGATTATTAACTGTGGACAAGCCTGGTCAGGAGATATTACGTAGAACCTCAGTAGTTATAGATGATAAACATTTAGAAGCAAGATTTGAAGTGGGGCTACCTGCGGCTGGAAGAAGGGTTTTGGGAAGAGAAGCCATTAAAATATTTTTTGATGCACTGCCTAAAATCATTGAATATTCTCTATACTATAACAATATCAATACAGCCGCGCTAAAAAAACATGTTGATTTAGTAGTAGATCAATATTATTTAAGGAATGAATTAAAGAAAAAAGGAGTTATTTCGTTTATTGCCAATGGTTCAATTTTACCTAGAGAAAGCGGGGTCTCAGATAAACCCCTAACTAATGGCGCTATTCCCTTTGTGAGTCCTAGACATCTTGAAATCGAATTTGACCTTCCAAACAAAGGGAAAATCAAAGGAATGGGTATCCCAGAAGGTATTACATTAATCGTTGGTGGAGGTTATCATGGTAAATCCACAGTTCTAAAGGCACTAGAGAGAAGCGTATACGATCATATTGAAGGTGATGGTCGGGAATTTGTAATCACCACAGATAGGGCCATTAAGATAAGGGCTGAGGATGGACGAAGAATTGAAAAGGTCAATATCTCTCCATTTATAAATAATCTTCCAAATGGTCAAGACACAGAAAGATTTTCAACAGAAAATGCCAGTGGAAGTACTTCACAGGCTGCAAATATAATGGAAGCCCTTGAAATTTCTACTGATCTTTTGCTGATTGACGAAGACACATGTGCAACAAATTTTATGGTTAGGGATAAAAAAATGCAAGAACTGGTTACAACGGATAAGGAACCCATAACACCTTTTATCGATAAAGTAAGATTTCTATATGAAAACCTGAATATATCAACTATTATGGTGGCTGGCAGCTCCGGTGACTATTTTGAGGTAGCAGATAACGTCATAATGATGGATAAATATATACCCTACGATGTTACTGATAAAGCAAAGCAAATCATCAAGGATTATAGTAAATCCATAACAAATGGCTCCTTTTATACCAGCAGTCCCCATAGATTACTTTTAAGTTCAAGTTTTCCCAAAAATCATAAAGGGACAAAGATAAGGGCAAAGGGTCTAAGCACAATTATTTACAACAAAACCGAAATAGATTTGAAATATTTAGAACAGCTTGTAGATAGCAGTCAAACAAACTGTATATCAGTTATTATTGAATACATATCCAAGAACTTTTCAAACAATAAATTGCCTATTTCTACTGTTGTTGACAAAGTATATGAAACTATCGAAAGTAAAGGTCTAGATGCCATATCATCATTTACAGGTCATCCTGGGAATCTAGCCTTACCTAGAAAACATGAGATAATAGCTACCTTAAATAGATTTAGATTACTAAAAATAAAATAGAAGGGGAGATGCCCCTTCTATTTTATCCCATATAGTCATGTATATGATAATTAGCCAGTAGGTTGTTTCTTTTTTCTAATATTTCTTTTATTCTTTGATCCTGCTTAGCTCTTTTAGCTAGTATTTCTCTTTTTCTATCCATGTCTTTTTTGATAGAAATATTTATATCAAAATGACCTATATTCATTGCCATATTAATTAACGACATCTTTATCTCCTCCTTGAGATTTCTCTTGCAATCTATTAATACCGAATTCTCATATTTTATTACAGCTTTATTAATCACTGAAACCACCTCCATAATTAATCCTGACTTCTAACTTTTGTTATGCTAGTTTTCCATCACCATCATAATTATTACCTCCCCACGTTCAAAATATCTATATGAAACAAAGGTGTCTAGTGACACATTTGTAGTCCAAAATATGCCTTTTAAAATTTTAAAGGTTTATATGCAACAAAAAAACCATAGGCAGTAATACCTATGGCATAGTTAAACAAAACAACTATAATCCTCATATGACATTGAATTGTATATTATTTAATAATTTAACACTAAATTCTTTACAATACAAAAGCCATAGGTATTTTATACACGACCTATGGCTCTAATGTTCTATTTATTATACAAAACTATTAGTATTAATCAGCGGAATAGACCAACTGTTTTGAGACATACGCCGTGCAAAATAGATATTTGATTTTTTCAACATATGATAATAAATATACTATCGTTGAATTCGAAGCTTTACATCCGTTAAATAACATTTTCATATTACGTACCATTTGTACACGACCTCCTTCTTTAAATAGTTTATTAGTCACTTATTATTATATTCCATATATTTCTTGTTTATTATATTACGTATTTGTAAAAAATGCAACCCAATTCCTATTTTGTAATATTAGTGTAATATTCCTACAAGGCTTAGTTATTAGTAGCTCTTCTCACACTTTTATGGAATCCTCTTTTCTATTAAGCTCCTTATAAATTCCATATAAGCAATTCATTTCTCCCCCAATAATTAAAATAACTCCACTCAAATATAACCATATCATTAAAACTATTATGGCTGTCAAACTCCCATATACTATTGTATAGTTTCTAAAATTATTAACGAAATAAGAAAATCCGAGGGATATGGCAATCCAACCAAAAATTGCAAAGCAAGTGCCTGGAATTATTTCTTTAAATTTTGTTCTTACGTTTGGTGCAACTAGGTATAGGGAACCCAAAACTAAGAAAAGTATAAATATTATCATTACCCATCTTAGATAATACCAAAGCTTAATAACAAAGTTCGTGAGTCCAATAAATTTAGATAGCCATAATAAAAAATCCATTCCCATATTAGGTATTGTCAATGCTAAAACTATTGAAAATGCTACTAAAACTGTAAAAAGCATGGCAAGAATTCGCTTTTTAATAAATCCCCTTGTTTCTTGAACTTCATATGCGTTATTTAGTCCATTAATTAGTGCATTTATTGCTCTTGAAGCCGACCATATAGCTGCCAAAATAGATATTGATAATACATTTATACTCCCCGTAGGCAGCAATGCTTTTACATAATCATTAATGATAATTATCACTTCTTTTGGTACAACCTTCGACAAGATATCAAAGGCCCCATCCAAGGATATGGAAAAATGGCTTAAGATTGCTATGAGGAAAATTAAAAAGGGAAAAAGGGATAGTAAAAAAAAGTATGCTAATTGTGCCCCATAGGCAGAAATGTTATGGAATTTAAACCTACTTACTATTTCCTCAATCATAAATGGTAATATTTTATTCCGCTTCTTATACATAATTCTACCTCCAAGGGTATATTCAATGCTTCCATTCTTATAATATTTATTACACTAAAGCTCGTTTAAGACATATAAGACTATATACCCTATGTTTATTTTATATTATATCTAATTATTGCCTAATATGCATTTGTTAAAAACAAATTAATTTTAAAGGACTTTTGAAAAAAAAGTAGAATTATATCATAAATCAACTAACTTTAAGGAGGTTTACTATGGAAACTAAGCTATGATTCAGCAGATATCCAGATTTTTATGAATTCTGGAAATCGCTAGACTCCTATGAAAAAACAATAGATGAGGACACAGTTATATTTATGGATAAAAACAATAGGTTCCTTAAGTTTTTTTCGGGGCAATAAGTTCTAAGTTTGTAAGTTCAGGGCCTTAAGATTTAGGTCATTCTGTTAGGAATAAAAATAAAAACTGACCGTCTATTCCGTTTGTTTATAGATGGTCAGTTTTTTACTATTGTATATCTAATCTATTAAAATATATTATACAAGCTGCCAGAGAAATGATAAAAGTTAATGTTATAGAAGCTATAGAATATGATATAGGGTAATAAAAATCCTTTGGAGATGTTGAAAGAAGATAAGTCAGTGCCCATGGAAACAATTCCCCAAACTTAGTATCCGTAAGAACCAAGCTTGATATGGTAACAAAAATGCTAAATCCCATAGAAGGAATGTAGCTCTTAAATATTAAAGTTATAAATATAGTCACTGGCATCAAAGCAAAACATAGGACCCCAGTTAATAAATATATTATTAAATATTCACTTATCAGTTCTTTACTAAATTTAATAAACAATCCCATGTAGTTTAAAAAAATAGATATTCCGAAGTTAAATAGTACAAGTAAAATAATCCATACAAATAGAATTATCATTTTACTAATAATCAGCTCTGTTCTCCCAGTTGGAATAGTTAACATATTCCCATATGTCCCATCTTGATATTCTCTATTAAAAATATATGTAGCTATTAGTCCAAACATCATTGGTGCTATTAAAACTGCAAAAAATATGTAACATTGCTCAAAATATCTTTGGGCACTAATATCTAAGGGTCTATTGGCTTTTAAGCTCAGAAATATTAAGTAATTAAGTATTGGAGCTACTGCTACACCAAACAAGCTAACCCATATCATAGTTGATCTCTTTAACTTTAACATCTCAATATTTAACGTCCTAATCAATTTTGTCACCACCAGTCAGCTTAATGAAATAATCCTCAAGATTATCTTCACTTAACCCTAACTTCAGTACATTAATATCATTTGCAACAAACATTTTATTAATTATACTAGTCATTTCATAATGGGAATATATCCTTATGGTATTCTCTTCGTGGACTTCATAATCAGATAATTTCAATTCTCTCTCTAGCAGCATACAAGCCTTTGAATCATTAGAAACTTGAATCTCTATATATCTTCTATTTTTCTTTCTCAATTCATCAAAGGATATCTCTTCTAGCACTCTTCCATTATGAATTATTCCTATTCTATTCGCCAATCGTTGTACTTCACTCAATATATGGCTAGATATAAATATGGTGATGTCTCTTTTCTCTGCCAAGGATTTTATCAGTCTACGTGTATCCTTTATACCTATTGGATCTAAACCATTTGTTGGTTCATCAAATATAATAAGCTCAGGATTATGAATGATAGCCCTCGCAATTCCCAAACGCTGCTTCATTCCAAGAGAGTATTTTTTTATTAACTTATTTCTTTCATCCCACATTCCAACTATATTTAAAGCCTCTTCTATTGCATTCATCTTCTGTACACCTAAAAGTCTAGTATTTATTTTTAAATTTTCTGCCCCCGTGAGATTTGGATAGAAGCCTGAGAATTCCGCTGCAAAGCCTACCCTTTCTAGAATGCTATATTTCGATTTTTTAAGATTTTCACCGAAAATTTCAATCTCCCCTGAAGTAGGTTTTATAAGTCCTAAAAGCATTTTTATAGTAGTGGTTTTACCCGCTCCGTTTCTACCTAAAAAACCATATATTTCACCTTTCCTTACGGTAAGATTTATATTGTCAACGGCTCTTAGCTTCCCATAGTATTTAGTTAAGTTATTTGTTCTTATAATAATGCACATATAGTCCACCTCCCCTTATGCTACTATAGTTATTTTAAGGCACATGAAAAAAATAAACAAGTCAGATTGCTAAGTAATTTCGATTATTATCTATGTACTTTATCGTGGGCATACTAGCCCTATGTAAGGGATGAAGTAACGACAAAAAGAATTAAAAGGACGGGTAAGAAAACTAGTTTGTTTTTTAAATGTGCCTAAACCCCATAGCAATATATTAATCCATAGAATTTACAGACTAATTAACAGATTCTTAAAAAACTCTTAAAACATCATTTGTAAATTGAGCAAATTGCATAATTACCTTCTGCAAAACTATCTACTATAATATAGTTAAGAAACCTTAAGAACTATACCATCAAATATGCTTATATCTTAAGCAATTAAATATAGGATGATATTCGCATATCAGGCTTAGCCAAGTAAGAGTTATGCAATTTCCTCAATTATAAAAAAAGAAATCAGAAAAGAATTTTTCTTTCCTAATTTCTTTTTATAATAAAAAATTAAAGAGGGATCACAGAGAGAGAGTTCCAGGTAAATCTTAATTTATACATCTCAAAATATCCGATGTTTCTGGGGATTTTTGATATGTATAAATTAAAGTTTTGACTGGAATCTCTATATCATTTATTTATGTAAAATCTATATTTTGTATGAGCCTCATATTTTTCCCCAGGTCCATATATTTTTGTTGGAAAATTATCTTGATTTATTGAATTAGGATAGTCTTGGGTTTCAAGGCACAAACCTATATGCTTCTTACATTTTTTATTCCCACCCAATATTAAATCTTCTTCCAGTCCATTTCCCGAATAAAATACTACTACTGGCTGATCTGTTATCACTTCTAGTATTCTACCACTTTTCCAATGCTCAAGCTTTGCTGAGAATCCTTCCCCACTATTTAATAAAAAGGGGTGATCGTATCCTCCACAAAGTTCTAACTGCTGAACTTGTTTATTTATATCCTCACCGACCACTTTAGCATCTCTAAAATCAAAGACAGTGTTTTCTACATCGAAAAGCTCTCCAGTGGGAATTACCTCACCATCTACATATGCGACTTTATCAGCATTTATAGTTAGTTTATGCCCTAATATATCTTCCCTTAAATCGCCTGAAAGATTAAAATAGGAATGGTTTGTGAGGTTAATAATTGTATTTTTATTTGAAATCCCACTATATTTTATTTCAAGTTCATTATTATTATTTAAAATATAATTTACATCTACATGTAGATTTCCCGGGAAACCTTCTTCTCCATCAAGGCTCAAAAACGACATTTTGATACCGATATAGTCATTTCCTTTTATACATTCTACGTTCCATAAAGCCTTATCAAAGCCTTTATCCCCTCCATGCAGATTGTTTTTTCCATCATTTTTCACCAGTGCATACTTTTGTCCATGGATTTCAAATTGTGCATTGGATATTCTACCTGCAATTCTTCCAATTATTGATCCAAAGTAAGGTGATTTTTCTTCATAGTCCTTAATATCATCGAAACCTAACACTATATTTTCAAGGTTCCCTTCTTTATCGGGAGCCATTATTTCCGTTATAGTTCCTCCATAATTCAGCACATTCACTGTAAATTTATTATCATTTATCAAGCTATATTTTATTACTTCTTCACCACTTTTTAATCTTCCAAAGCTACTTTTTAAAATATCCATAATTATTCAACTCCACTAATTATTTATACTTTCTAAAAATTTAATAAAAGCGCTCCTACCTTTATCATTAACCTTAAAAACTCCAGCATGTTCAAGGACAGACATAAACTTCTTACCCACTTCTTCCCTTAGGATGATGTCCACCCTACTTTTATCAATATCTTTATATTTTTCCTTCAAATAATTAAACCATTGTATATGTTTTTTTAAGGACTCTTCTTCCTCGATATTTTTCCCAGGATTTATTAAATATTGACTTAATATATTTAATTCGTCCTTTAATCTAGCAGGTAATACCGCTAATCCCATTACCTCAATTAAACCAATATTTTCTTTTTTGATATGATGTACATCATTATGGGGATGAAATATTCCCAATGGATATTCTTCACTAACCCTATTATTTCTGAGAACTAAATCCAGTTCAAAATCCCTTTCCCTTCTTCTAGCAATAGGCGTTATTGTATTATGGGGTATGTCGTTGGTATGGGAAGATATATGGACTTCTTCATCACTATAGGCCTTCCATTTCTCCAATATAATTTCTCCTAGCTCTGAAATTTCATATCTATTAGTGCCCCTTAATCGGATCACAGACATTGGCCATTTCACAATCCCAGCTTTTATATTAGGATAATTATGGAATTTAAAGTTTTTTTCTAATGGAGCCTTTTCCATGGCGAATTCATAATTACCTCCTTGAAAATGATCGTGGGAAAGGATAGAACCTCCAACAATAGGCAAATCTGCATTTGACCCAATAAAATAATGGGGAAATTTTTCTATGAATTCCAGCAACCTATCAAAGCTTTCTTTAGATATTCTCATTGGCTCATGTTTGCCTTTAAATATTATGCTATGTTCATTGTAATAGACATATGGTGAGTATTGTAAAAACCACTTTTCATCTTTTAATGTAAGTGGAATCACTCTATGATTCTGTCTAGCAGGATGATTAACCCTCCCGGCATAGCCTTCATTTTCCCTGCATAGTAAACATTTCGGATATGAGGTTAATTTTATGTTTTTTGCCGCAGCAATAGCTTTGGGATCCTTCTCAGGCTTAGAAAGATTTATGGTAATATCCAAATCCCCATATTTAGTTGATGTCTTCCAAACAATGTTCTTGGCTATTCTATCTGTTCTTATATAATTTGAGCTTTTACTTAAAGCATAGTAATACTCAGTAGCTTTTTGTGGTTCTACCCAATACTTTTCATAAAATCTTTTTACCACCTCAGATGGCCTAGGCATAAAACAATTCATTATCCTAGTATCTAAGAGGTCTTTATAGACAGGTGTATTGTGTTTTAATACCCCTATTTCATAGGCCCAACCTAATATATTTTCTAAAATATCCCTAGGTGAAGCTAGGTTTTCATTTATACCCTCAACTTCCTTGTAATCTTCTAAACCTAAAACATCTAGAAGTAAATTTTTAGAATAGGAAATATCATCTTCACCGATTAACCCTTTATTCAATGAATAGTTAATTAGTCTTTGTATTTCTAGGTATATATTACTAGGCATTTTCTCACCTCTTAATCTTCAAATCCATTTGGTTTATTTTGATGCCATGTCCACGCACTTCTAATAATATCTTCTATATTGGTGAAGCTTGGATTCCATCCTAATTCATTCCTAGCTTTTTCAGATGATGCCACAAGCTTAGCGGGATCTCCCGATCGTCTCCCAGTAATTTTTACGGGGATAGGATGCCCTGTAACTTTTCTAGCCCCTTCAACCATTTCCTTAACCGTAAAACCTTCTCCATTCCCTAAATTGTAAATTGAACTCTTGCCACCTCTCCTTAATTTTTCTAAGGCAAGTATATGGGCATCTGCCAAATCACTCACATGTATATAATCCCTTGCACAGGTTCCATCATGGGTATCATAATCATCACCGAATATTGAGATATGTTCCCTTTTACCCAAAGGAACTTGTAGGATTAGGGGGATTAGATGTGTTTCTGGATTGTGATCCTCACCTATTTCTCCGCTTATATGGGCTCCTGCCACATTAAAATATCTTAGGGAAATATATTTTATTCCATATGCACTATCTGCCCATTTGAACATTTTTTCCATGGCTAGCTTTGTCTCTCCATAGGGATTTGTGGGCTGGGTCTTATACTCTTCCAATATTGGGATATTTTCTGGTTCCCCATATACAGCGGCGGTAGATGAAAATACTATATTTTTTACATTATGTTTTTCCATAGCTTCTAGTAGCCTTAGGGTCCCATAAACATTGTTTTCATAATATCCCAGGGGATTTCCCATACTTTCCCCCACCAATGAATTAGCAGCAAAATGTATTACTGCCTCTATCCTATTTTCATTAAATACTTTGTTCAAAAATCCTTTATCTCGTATGTCACCATTACAGAATTTGGCTTTTGGATGAATTGCGCCCTCATGTCCTGTTTGTAGGTTATCTACTATAAGAACTTCTTCTCCCTTATCAATAAGCTCATATACTGTATGACTACCTATATAACCTGCACCACCACATACTAAAATCATACTATCACCCCGTCTACTTTAGTTCCCTAGCTCCATCACCGATTGAAGCCACATAAAATTCAGCCCCATAACCAATTATATCTTCATATCTTCTACCCACATTCTGAATGAATTCTTCAACTTTGTTATTTTCAACAATACTAACTGTACATCCACCAAAGCCTGCACCAGTCATTCTAGAACCAATAACCCCCTCCTGCTTCCATGCCAACTCCACTAGGGTATCTAGTTCCTTTCCCGTTACTTCATAATCATCCCTTAGGGATATATGGGAAGCATTCATGAGTTTGCCAAATTCCTTTAAGTCCCCTTTTTCTAAAGCTTCAACAGCCTTTATGGTTCTTTGATTTTCATATACAGCATGCTTCGCCCTTTTTCTATCTATTTCATTAGTTATTATGCTTCTATTTTCTTCAAACTCTTCATTAGTTAACTCTCCTAGGGAAGCTATATTAAGTTTTTCCTGTAGCTTAGCCAATGCTCTTTCGCATTCACTTCTTCTTTCATTATATTTAGATTCAACTAAACCCCTACTTTTATTTGTATTTGCTATTATTATCGACGAATCCTTTAAATCTATGGTTGAGTATTTGTATTTTAAAGTATTACAATCTAGTAAAATGGCTTTTCCCTTTCGCCCCATACCGCTTGCAAATTGATCCATAATCCCACAGCTGACCCCTATAAACTCATTTTCAGCTTTTTGACTCATTTGTACCATAGTGACCATGTCTACCTCGAGATTAAATAGGGCTTTAAGCATAACAGAAGTAGCCAACTCCAATGCAGCCGATGAAGATAGTCCTGAAGCATTGGGGATATCTCCCAAGAATACAGCTTCAAAACCTTTATCAATTACAAATCCATTATCTTTAAATATCTTTATTACTCCCTTAGGATAATTTGCCCAATCATGCTTTTCTTCATATAACAAGTTTTCCAGGGTAAATTCAATTATACCAAGGTCATTTAAGTTCTTAGAATACAGTCTAATTTTATTATCTTCTCTTTTCCTTGCTGCTACATATGTACCAAAGCTTAATGCGCATGGAAATACATGTCCTCCGTTATAATCGGTATGTTCACCAATAAGATTTACTCTACCCGGTGCAAAAAATGTTTTCACTCCTACACTTTCATTAAATACATCAGTAAAATCCGTTTTAATATTCTTAGCTAGATTCATGATGTATCCCCCTTTCTTTTTTTAGTTAATAAACAAAGATAATAAAAACCTATGAATACGTCTTTAGTTACAAATTGCAAATAAAAGCTGTTATAGGGATTTCAGTATAACTTAACTTATACTATGAAAACCCTATATAATCAAATTTTTACTGTTTAAAGCTTAATATTAAACAGTAAAAATATCCCTTATGATTAAAGTTGCTGCACCTACTATCCCAGCATTTTCTTGGAGGTGAGTCTCTCCTATATATAAATTTTTAAGATTGTTGTCTATGCTTTTCTCTGATGCAGCTTTCTGAATCTCATCAAAAATAAATTCCCTTGCCTTTGATACTCCTCCTGCTAATAATATCATCTCTGGATTTAGGATGTTTATAATCATTGAAAGTCCATTCCCTATGTGGCTACCCGTCTCCTTAAGTATTTGTATTGAAAGCTCATCACCCTGTAGGGCCTCTATATAAATTTTTTCTGATGTAATATCATCAATGCTCATCCTATTAAGAATGCTGCTATTTTTACCATCCTTCACTTTTTTGATAAATCTATTCACAATCCCAATTCCCGATGCTACCGCCTCAAAGCATCCATACTTACCACATTGACATTTTATTTTTTTATTAGTTATACTTACATGACCTATTTCTCCTGCTCCAAAATTCATACCTGTATATAAATTATCATTTAAATAAATTCCTGCACCAATACCTGTTCCTATATTGAGAAGAACAAAATTTTTTGAAGCTTTAGCCCTCCCAAACCACTTCTCTCCAAGGGCCATTACCCTACAATCATTATCAATTATTATTGGAACCTCAAATTCTTTTTCAAATATACCTACTATATCTATATCATGCCAATTAAAGGCTGGTGCATATATAGATAGACCTTTCTCACTATCTACTTGACCATGAATTCCCATACCTATTCCTATTATCTTATTGAAACTGTCATCGTAACCCTTGACTACTTTGTAAATACACTTCTTCATTATTCCAATAACTTGCTCTTCATTAGTTTCTATTCCGTAATCCAAAATCACCTTATTTATAACATTCCCATCAATATCAATCAATCCAGCTGTGGATTTCTTTATCCCCATATCTACTCCAACAACAAAAATTTCACTACTATTTAGCTCTAAAAGTATAGGTTTTCTTCCTCCACTGGATTCACCGCTTCCAACCTCTCTAATTATTTTCTGATTTAAAAGATCAGAAACATTACTAGAAACAGTGGCGGGATTTAAACCTATCTTTTTTGAGATATCAGCCCTTGATATAGGGCCTTTTTCCCTAATCACATTCAAAATTGAAACCGTATTTATCTTTTTTATTAATTTTTTATCGGCTCTATTTATATTCATTGTTCAACCACGACTTTCTTTAGTTAGTAAATAAAGTTAATTTTAATATATCATAGTATGGGTTTTGTGTCAAAGTATATATTCTATGTATTCTCTCAATGATTTTCTTATATGCCCATCCCTTCCTTCAGTGGTATCAGCACATATAAGGGCATTTAATATAGCTTCTTCAGTAGCTTCTTTAACCCCTCTAAAAACATCATTAATCTTGTTCTCATTAAGTGCCTTAATATCTATTACAGCCTCTTCTTCATAATGCTTTATCCTATTAGCCGTAGTGAAGCCTATTACAACATCTCCACTGCCATTTCCCCAAAAGGACCCCGTTCTACTCAGTCCAACCCCAGCTCTTTTGCAGATTCTTTTTAACTGCCTATGGGTCATAGGTATATCCGTTGCCAGTACCATTATTATTGACCCCTTATCTTCTTCTATTATATTACTCTTCTCTTTTTGGGCTATTATTTTTCCTGCCTCTACTCCATTTATTATTAAATCCTCCTTAGCTCCAAAATTGGACAGCACCAATATTCCTACAGTAAATACATCGTTACCTATTTTAACAAGCCTTGATGCTGTTCCAATTCCTCCCTTTAATCCAAAACAAGACATCCCCGTACCAGCACCTACTGCACCCTCACAAAATTCCTCATCTGCATTTTTTAGTGCCTCAAACACATGCTCTCCCTTAACATGCATCCCTCTTATATCATTTAAATACCCATCATTGCATTCACAGACTATGGGATTGATAGTACCAGTTGAAATACCTATATCCCCATTATCCTTTAACATATGCTGTACTAAGGCTGAATGGGCAGTTCCAACACTAAGGGTATTTGTTAATATCAATGGAGTCTCTATATTCCCTAACTCTTCAAGCTGTATAGTTCCAGCTGTTTTTCCAAATCCATTTATCACATGGCCAGCAGCCACAACCTTTTCTTTAAATAAATTTCCTCCGTGGGGTAGTATTGACGTTACTCCAGTCTTTATTGGTCCATCATTCAAGGTTACATGCCCAACCTTTACTCCTCCAACATCTGTAATGGCATTTCTTTGTCCTGTCTCCATTTCACCTATTATGATTCCATAGTCTCTTATCCGCTTTTGTTCCTTCATTACCTCATCCCCTTTTTTATATGAATCCCAATAAGTCCTTTACATTTTGCCCCCTTCAACGCCTTAGAAGTATGGCCTATGTAAAGAATCAATTTTTAGCAGTTGCTATAAACTATAATATAGAGGTTGCCCTAGTTTTTCAAGAATTTAATATAGAGGTTTTAACTTAAAGTTTTGACTGGAACATCTATAATTTCTTAACCATACCCTACTCTTAAGCAATTTATTCCTTTTTTTGTATTTATTACTTGACATTTCGAGACTACAGTTGTAGTATGTAAATGTACTACAACTGTAGTCTCGATTTTTTTTATTATTTTTTATGGCAAAGGAGGAAATAAAATGGGCGAAAATATACCTAGAATATCGGATTCTGAATGGCAGGTTATGAAGGTGTTATGGAAGAAATCCCCCCTTACTGCCGCTGAGATTATTGACAAGCTACAGCCAGAAACTAAATGGAATAGAAAAACTATCCATACCCTAATTAGTAGACTTGTAAAAAAACAAGTTCTGGGAATACAAAAACAAAATCCTTATATTTATTATCCACTGATTGAAGAGAAGCTTTGTATGAAGGAAGAAACTAAATCCTTCCTAGAAAAGGTTTATGATGGCTCTCTACAATTACTGATGGCCAATTTTTTAAGGAATGAAAAGCTGTCAAAACAGGAGATACAAAGCTTGAAAAAGTTATTAGATGAAAGTGAGTATGGGGGCGATGGGGAATGACCTTATCTGCTATATTTCATATTATACTGACCATGTCATTTGTGGGAAGCATCACTGCCCTAGTAATCCTTCTTTTTAAGAAGATATTTAAGAATAAAATTAGTCCTTCGTGGCATTATTTAGTATGGTTAATCTTACTGGTGCGTTTGATTATTCCCTATGCCCCGGAAAGCTCTATTAGTATTTTTAATTTTTTGACCCATTATGATCAAAGCACTAAGGAAATTCAATATCCTATTATACATAATACAGATTACGACCATACCTCTCCTAAGGATATTAATATTGGGAAGGGCCCCCTTATTCAAGAGCTTGATAAAATGAGGGATATAGAGGATGAAGCCTTGAGGACAAATACCTATGATGGCTCTTACCCATCACAAAGGTATCTTAATGCAAGAAAAATTAATATTTTAAGTATGACAAGGTCTTTGAATAATTATTTACCCTTTGATTATAGGGCCCCTTCAAGGACAAGTAGCAAAGATTATTTTTACATACTAAGTCTGATATGGGTTACTGGAGTGCTTATTAGTAGTTTTTATATATTATGGTTACAGATATCCTATAGCCTAAAAATTAAAAACTCCCATAACTATACTAACCAAAGTATTATTTCTAATTATTATAGCTGTAAATCTCAAATGAAAATACAGAAAGAAATTCCGTTAATAATAAGCTCTAAAGTTAAGGCCCCGGCATTAATGGGGGTATTCAAACCTAAAATACTGATTTCACCTAATTATATTGATCTATTAAAAAATGAAGATTTAAAATTTGTTTTCATGCATGAATTGGCACATTATAAGCGAAAGGATATTTTAGTTCGATGGATACTAGTTTTCCTTCAGATACTTCACTGGTTTAACCCTGTATTGTGGTTTGCCTTCTACCAGATACGGCAAGACTGTGAAACAGCATGTGACGCCCATGTATTATCTTCCATAGATAGACATGAGTATAAAAAATATGGAAATACAATGATTAAAATGCTAGATATTTTTTCTGGATATGATTATATTCCAGGTTCAACAGGCATGTTAAATCGTAAGAAATTCATATTTGAAAGGGTGAGAAGCATTATGAATTTTAAAAAAAATTATATTAAATGGACTTTATTTGGAATTGCTATTTTTGTAGCTCTAGCAGCATTTCTATTGACCAATGGAAAAAAACCCCCAGAGGAAGTTATAAAAATAACCTATGATGCACAGGAAATTGGTAAAAACTCTGAAGTTAAGCTTATTAATGGAATTAAACCATTATCTAATGGACAAATGCTTGTTTATGATATGAAAAGTAAAAAATTTACAATTATAAACAAGGATGGCAGCATGGAAAAAACTATTACTTGCCAAGATTCACCTAAGGACAAAACTGCTTTATTTACTGTTGATTCCCAAGACAAGTTATACGTCCTATCTACTGATCCAACTTTAGCAATCAATGTTTATGATCTAATGGGCAAAAGATTAGATAAAATAGAATTAAAGGATGCAGACATATCTAAAGCCGAACAAATATTTAATTGGGATTTAGAGGTTGACTCTAATGGTAATATCTATGTATTAATTCCTCAAAGTAACATTCAGATATTTGATTCTAAGGGCTCTAAAATAAAAACCCTAAACCAAAATGGCTGTTCCTTCATAGAACTCGATGAAGAAGATAACTTATATATAGGGGGCTACAACAAGAAAGATTATATAGTAAAGCTAAACCCCCTAGAGGATATAGTATTATGGGAAATAAAAGACGACAATAGATTGATTTCTCTAAAAAATGCTGAATACTCTATACAATCAAAAACCTTATATGTAGGAAATAGAATTAATATTGTAAGTATTGACTCCGAGGGAAAGTCTATAGATAAAGTATTCCAAATAGATTCTTTAATAAATGAGCATAAGTCCTTTGGCTTTACAGGCTTAACCCTTGATTCAGATGGAAATATTTATTTCTATGGATTTGATAGAAGTAGTAATAAAAGCTTATTATATAAAACCAATACCAATAAGCATAGTATAAGCAGTGATGATATGAAATCCCTTACCATATCTGTAAGATACATTACGCCAACCCTAGAATATGCAATAAATAAATTTGAAAATATCCATCCAGATATATTGATAAATGTGGAAAACTATAATGCTTTTTCATGGATAATGAGTGATATGACCTACGAGGATAGCTTGAAATCCAATAAAGAAGCTTTCCAAAAACAATATGATTTTATTCAAAAGATCAATACCCAAATGCTGACAGGGAAGGGCCCAGATATTATTCATATAAATAATATGCCCTATAGAGAATATGCCGATAAAAATCTTCTTTTAGACCTTAATACACTTATGGAAGAGGATAATTCCTTTGATACAAACCTATATTATGCAAACATCCTAGATGCCATGGAATATAAGGATAAATTATATACAATACCTTTGACAGTAGATTATAATGCTTTTTGCAGTAATGTTGGTTTCTTAAAAACGCATTCCATTGATTTTGATGCTAACAATCTATCCTGGAATGATTTCATAACCCTTGCACAAGAAACTACAAGGGATGTTGACGGAGATGGGAAAATTGACATGTATGGAATGCCGACTATAGCACCGGAAAAAATGTTTGGCTACATGATAAATTCAACCACAAGGGACTTTATCGATTACGAAAACAAAGCGGCGTATTTTAAGTCCCAGGAATTTATGGATTTACTTAAAACATGCAAAACTATATGCAGTGGAGCCTTTGTTAATCCCAACGTCACAGAATTTTCTACACGTGATGGTGGATTTGCTTTTCTGCCCTATACAATTGATGATTTTGTTATTTTATTTGGTAATGGATTTATGAACGCGGAGGAAATCAGCTTCTATAAATATCCCAATTCTGATAAGGACCAATATACATTTAGTACATCGGATATGTATGGAATAAATAGTAATACGAAATGCAAAGAAGAAGCATGGGAGTTTATTAAATTTCTTCTTTCAGAAGAAGTCCAAAGCTATGAAAAGCTTTTTGGAATCCCAATATGCAAAAAAGCAAGGGAAAATAAAGTTCAATCCTATTTATCGGAAGTTGAAAAGAGTCTAAATGAATTTGGTGATGTTTATGGATATAAGGTCTCATCACGGGAAGAATTTAGAAAACAACTAAATGATAATATTGAAAAACTAGACAAGATTATCCCTAAACTAAATAATTGCAATACCTATAATATTCAAATACAAAAAATTCTGAATGAGGAAACAGAGGGCTTTTTTAATGGAAATAAATCCGTCGAAGAAACGGCACAGATCATACAACGAAAGATTGAAATGTATTTAAATGAATAATAAAGGAGTCACTAACCAATGAAATTCAAATCAAACAGAAGGTTAATAATATTTATCCTTCTGTTTCCAAGCTTGGCAGGGTTTTCTCTATTTTATATAATCCCATTTTTGAGTTGTGGATGGTACTCTTTGCTAGATCATTGCGTAAACGGGAGCTTTGTAGGTTTAAAGAACTACAGGGATTTATTATCAAATAATTTATTTCTAATGGCCGCGGTCAACACCGTATATTTTGCTTTATTTGCTGTGCCAATTACAATGCTTTTAGGATTACTTCTTGCAACTTTGTTAAATAAAAAAATAAATAGCAGGAGTATTTTTAGATCAGCATTTATAGCCCCAATGGTTATTCCAACAGCATCCGTAGTACTGATATGGAATATTCTCTTCCATAGTGATGGAGCATTAAATGGAACCCTTGCTTCTTTAGGCTTTTCTCCTATAGATTGGTTAAATTCAAGTAAAGCAAGATTAGTTATGGTTCTTCTGTATGCGTGGAAAAATATAGGTTATTGTATGGTTGTATTCTTAGGAGGCCTTTTAAAAATTCCTAAGGAATATTATGAAGCGGCAGATATGGAAGGGGCAGGTAGCTTTAAGAAGTTTATATATATTACCATCCCCTATCTTACTCCTGTTATATTCTTTGTTTTGGTTTTATCCATTATAAATTCATTTAAGATATTCAAGGAAGTTTATCTCCTAGCTGGACCCTATCCCCATGAAAGTATTTATACAATGCAGCATTATATGAACAATGTTTTCACATCCCTTGATTATCAAAAGTTAAGTGCTGCCGCATATATCATGGCCATTGTATTAGGGATTTTAATATATATATTATTCAAATATGAAAATAAATATAGTAGCTTTTTAAAATAATACAAAGGGAAGTGCTGTTATGCTCCTACAGCTAAATAAGTTAATACATAAAAAACCCATTAAAAATTTCATGATTTATTTTTTGTTGATCCTTATGTCACTATCTTTTATATACCCGATACTTGCAATTTTTGTGAATTCGTTTATGGAACCCCAAGAGATATGCGATAGCTATTCTTTTATTACTGGCAACCATAATAACCAAAATAGTCATGAATATATGAAAATAAAATTGATTCCCGATATGTTAAGTTTTAAGCAATATATAAATATACTTTTTCGCCAATCATTTTTCCTAAGAATGTTTTGGAACTCCACAGGAATTGTTGCGGCAATTATAATCGGTCAAGTACTTGTTTCATCCATTGCAGCCTATGTGTTTTGTAAAATATCATTTAAAGGTAGAGATAAATTGTTTTTTCTTTATGTGATCACAATGATGATGCCCTTTCAGGTTACACTTGTTCCAAATTATTTAGTTGTGGATAAGTTAGGGATTACAAATACATATGCAGCATTGATTTTGCCAGCAATATTTGCTCCCTTTGGAGTATTCCTAATGAAACAATTCATGAACTACATCCCAAAGGAATGTATTGAGGCCGCCAGCGTAGATGGAGCAGGACATTTTGGAATTTTTATTCATATAATACTACCCATGCTGAAGCCTGCAATCGCATCCCTTAGTATCCTTCTATTTATTGATTACTGGAACATGGTGGAACAACCTATATTATTCATAGATGATGCCATGAAAAGGCCTTTATCTACTTACTTATCAATTATCGGAAAGAAAGATCTTCATTGTGCCTTCGCCGCATCAACTATATACATGCTCCCTCCCCTATTGATGTTTTTATACTGGGAATGTTATCTTGTTGAAGGAATACAGCTTAATTCTGGCATAAAGTAGATACTAATTCTAAGCCTTAAATTATTACCCTATATCTTAAAGAGTGAATATATACATTATAGTAAGCCTATATTTGGAGGTACCCCATGGAATATTATGAAAAAAATAATGATGTAAGAAGACAAAAAATAATTAGAAAGGTTATTATCATTTTTTTTAGCTCAATGCTTATTATTACTTTTTTTTCAAAGACTGTACAGAATCTTTCCCTTCCAAATGTGATTGTATCCCAACCACATTCGGGAATTCTAACCTATGAAATGAGTGGATTTGGAACTATAGTTCCAGAAGAAGCCTTAAAAATATATACTAGCACTACAAAAAAAATAAAAAAACTTGAGGTTGAGATTGGGGATAATATTAAAAAGGGGCAAACTATTGCAATCCTTCATAATGAAGCTTTACAACAAGGTTTAGGGGAGGAAGAAATCAGATTAGAAGCTTTAAAAACAAAATTAAAAAAATTATTATTGGATACTACAAATTCTGAAGTAAATACCCTTCAATTTGAGGTAAAAAAAGCCATGAAGGACTTTGAAAATTCACAAAGGATTTTCGATCAAAAGAAACAGCTTCATGGGTTAGGTGTCGAGAACTCAGAAAACCTAAAGGAAGCCCAATATAGTCTAGAAAAATCAAGGCTTGAGTATGAACAAAAAAAGCTACAGCTTGAGTCGGCTAAAGAAAAAGAACAAGCCTATCTATTAAAACATGCAAAGGACATTGAAGCCCTAAAATATGATATACAGATTCAACAATTGAAGGTGGATAAACAAAATAAAGAGGAGATGCTTATATCTCCATGCAATGGTATTATTAAGGAATTGTATTACCAAAATGGGGAATTAGCCCTGAATAATCAACCCATATGCTTAATCGTAAATCCTGACAAAGGCTTCATTTTTTCCGCACATATTGAACATACCGATGGAAACTACATTGAGGTCGGAGATCCAGTATCTATCCTTTTAAAATCAAGGAACAAGGCTATTGATGCATCAATTAAAAAAATCGTTAATAAAAGTAATAACAAAGAGCTTATATGTGAAATAGATGAAAAGGATTTTCTAGGTGAAGAAAAACTTAAATATCGAATAATTAAGAAATCTAAGTCCTTTAATACCCTTATACCTAATACTGCATTAGGTAAAGACAATAGTGGTAATTTCGTATTTTTAGTGGAAGAAAGAGAAGGGGCATTGGGAAAGGAATACTATGTAAAAAAGGAATATGTAACCATTGATGATAGTGATAATCTAAATACTTCAATTATTAATGGAGTAGATAGCTCAACCAGTATTATATACGACTACGATAAGCCTATTCACGAAGGCAGTAGAGTTAGACCTATTCAAAGGAAGTGAACAACATGAAAAACATAAAAATTTGGAACCTTCTTCAATTCCTTGGGGTATCCATTGTTCTTCTTTGCAGCTTTTTTATAGAAGGTATAAATCAAGATACGGTTGAGCTTTTAGGTTCAATAGGATCAAATAGGTTAATTATAGAAACCAAGGATAATTATATAAATAATAAAAATATTGGATTTACAGAAAATGAAGTTGCCCAGTTTACAGATAAAGTAAAATATAATGAAACTTTATTTACACTTCCCTTTACAACAGATATTAAAGCTAATTCAAATACCATATATACTAAAGCATTAGCCGTTAATTCCTGCTATAAACGTTTTGCAGATATCCATATTGTAAAAGGAAGCTTTTTAACAGAAAAGCAAGAGTCAAACAAAGAAAAGGTTTTAGTAATAGGAGAAGAAACAGCATTGAAATTATTTAAGAGTACGGATATCATAGGTATGAATATAAGTATTATGAATGAAGATTTTAAAATTGTGGGTATTAACAAAGAAAGAGATTCTTTTCTTTCTAAACTATTCAAGGGAAAAGAACCCCAAATTTATATTCCTTTAAAAACAATTTTCACTATAAATGAAGATATTACAATACCATGCTTACAAATATCAATTTCAAATGAATATAACTCAATTCAAAATGAAAAAGCTGTTGTAAAACTACTGGACAAGATGGGAAAGTCACAATCAAATTATAAAATTATTGATTGCAGGGTTTTTGAAAAACAGAACCTTCAAATGATTAAGTTGATCATATTTGTATTCGGCATATTAATTATTCTTCATATTCTTAAGACCCAAGTGAAAATATTAAGAACAATATTCTCAACAATCAAAGAAAAATATAATTCACAATATTTTCTTAAATCAATAAAGTTATACGAAAAAATCTTTCTTTGTTTAATCCTAAGACTCCTATTTTTAATAACTTCTATATACGTAATCATTCAAGCTATTAAATTCCACTTCTATATTGTCCATAAAAGTAGTAATAATATTATTAACTACTATTTAAGTCCCATCATAGATAATATACTTAATATTGGTGCTTCAAAATTATTTTCTACTAATATTATCAATTTTTCAATATTTACTATTAATTGCATATTTGTTTTTGGAATTCTATTAGGGAGCCTATTAATATTCACAAGCTTTTACTTCTTAAAACATGGTGATTTTTCTTCTTATAAACCACTTTTGTTTTTCAGCATATCATATATTTTATCACTAATATCCGCAAGCATGATCATAAATATATTCAAGCTCCCTATAATTATAAATACAAAGCTAGTAATTATAATTTTTATATTTATTTTTTTAAAAAATATTTCTATTATCAATAGATCAAAGCATACAACAATATATTAAACCTTTAAGTTGTTTATCTTTATCACCTACTAAATAACCTCTTTAATGATCCTTAATGCATTTTTATAACATATTTTTTCTATTTCACTTTCAGTTAAACCGCTTTTTTTCAAAGCATCTATAAGCTTTAGGACATCACAAAAATCTTCTATCTCTGTACTTGGCGTCATGCCATCGAAATCTGACCCTAGTGCCATAACATCTATACCACCAATATTGATTATGTGTTTTACATGACGAACCATATCATCTATACTGCAACTAGATACTTCGCTTAAAAAATATTTTGCATAGTTTAGTCCTGTTACTCCACCCTTATTTGCCAATATTTTTATCATATCATCAGTTAAGTTTCTTGAGTGATTAGTCACGGATCGAGCATTAGAATGTGATGCTATAAAGGGTTTAGAAGAAAGCTTTGCCACGTCATAAAATCCTTTATCCGATAAATGGGATACATCGATAAGCATACCTAGTTTATTCATCTCATATACTACTTCTTCCCCAAAAGCAGTTAATCCCTTTTCCATATATTGTTTTTCGCAGTTTGGATAGCCTATTTCATTGGGATAATTCCATGTCAATGTAATTAATCTCACCCCTAATCTATATAGGTTCCTAAGATTATGTAGTTTTCCCTTTAATACACCCCCCTCTTCAATGGTTAAAAATGCAGAAATCCTTCCTTTATTATAGTTTTCCATCAATTGATTATAATTTGTTGCAATTTCCATTTCCCCTTTATTTTTTTCAAGTTCAATATAAAATTTATCGGCCATTTCTAAACAAATCTCTAAGGGGTCTCCTTCCCTAGCTAAATCAACATACAAAGCGAAGAACTGGGACATCGAATTACCCTTTTTTAGCTTTTCAATATCTATATGAAACTTATTCTTTTTCAGCTCAAGTTTATCCTTGTCCTCCATTAATTTTAGAATGGTGTCACAGTGAAAATCTATTACCTTCATATTCTATACCCCCAAAGTCATTATATTTCTAGATAATCGTTCTAGACTATATATTTATTCTATAATGGTTTGAAAATACCTTTCAAAAAAAATAAAAGGGACATCTAACTGTCCCTCAGATTGTTGACAAAGTAAACAAGATGGCAGGCTGCCTAACAATTCGAAGTTTGAGGCGTGCTGAAACCGAGAGGCCGTAGCGTATACAGACATACGTAAGGGTTCTTGGGTGAAGCAACAACGAAGAAATTCGGGTTGTTAGGCAGCCTGAGGGACATATAACTGTCCCTTTCACTGCTTTAACATATTGACTCCAGACGCTTTCTATAGGCCTGAGAACTGACTCTCACAAATTTCTTTTCATAATAGTCCCAACTATCCAATATCTCTTTTGCCCTTAAGCTACCGGTATGCTGATAATGTCTACTAACTAGCTTTTTAACCTTCGTAATATCTCGTAAATTAGCCAAAGATTCAATTTCAACGATTTGTGTGTTACATTTGTTTTTAAACTCATCATTCTCATCTAACACATAGGCTACTCCACCACTCATGCCAGCTCCAAAGTTTTTACCCGTTGATCCTAGTATAACAACTATGCCTCCTGTCATGTATTCACATCCATGGTCTCCAATGCCTTCTACAACCGCTGTAACCCCACTATTACGCACACAAAATCTTTGACCAACTCTTCCCGAAATATATGCTTCACCGGAAGTAGCACCATAAAACAATGTATTTCCTGCAATGATGTTTTCATTAGCCCTATATATGGCTTCCCTAGGGGGTACCAATATGATTTTCCCACCTGATAACCCTTTTCCAAGGTAGTCATTTGCATCTCCCTGAAGAATAAGAGTTAATCCTTTTATTGCAAAGGCTCCAAAGCTTTGACCGGCTGAACCTACAGCAATTATTTTAATAGTATCTTCATCTAATCCTTCGTCTCCATATTTTTTTGCAATCTCACCACTCAACATTGTTCCAACAGCACGATTAGTATTCTTTATCATCAATGAATGCTCTACTTTTATTCCATTTTCTATTGCTACCATGGAATTTTCAATCAACTGCCTGTCTAAAACATTTTCTAGCTTATGATCCTGATCTATGATGCATCTTTGTACAATTCTGGATGGCAACTCAGGTTTATATAGAATAGGAGATAAATCACATTGTTTTATCTTATATTTATCACTTTTTCTAACCTCTAAGGCATCGACTCTTCCAACCATCTCATCAACTTTTTTAAACCCAAGCTGAGCCATTATCTGTCGCATTTCCTGTGCAACAAATGTAAAGTAATTAATCAAATGTTCTGGTTGCCCCTTAAACTTCTTACGTAAATTATAGTCCTGAGTTGCTATTCCCATGGGGCACTTGTTCATATGACATTGTCTACACATAACGCAGCCACAGGCTACTAATGCCGAAGTGGCAAAACCATATTCCTCTGCCCCTAACAATGTAGCAATAGCTATATCTCTACCAGTTCTAAGCTTGCCATCAACCTGTACAGTAATCCTACTCCTTAAATCATTTAATAATAGGGTCTGTTGAGTTTCGGCAAGCCCTAATTCCCAAGGAAGTCCAACATATTTCATGGAACTAATAGGCGAAGCACCGGTACCTCCATCGTGTCCACTTACTAAAACTTTATCAGCATGCCCCTTTGCTACACCAGCCGCAACTGTTCCAACACCAATTTGAGATACTAGCTTAACGCTTATTTTAGCTTTTGGATTGGCATTCTTCAAATCAAAGATTAATTGAGATAAATCTTCTATTGAATAAATATCATGGTGGGGTGGTGGGGATATTAGATCTATTCCTGGGGCTGAATGTCGTACCTTTGCTATTTCTACAGTCACTTTATTACCTGGTAAATGTCCTCCTTCTCCAGGTTTTGCTCCTTGGGCGATCTTTATTTGTATTTCCTTGCAATTCACAAGATAGTTGGCAGTCACCCCAAATCTACCCGACGCGACCTGTTTAACCGCACTATTAGCATCTTCTCCATTCGTCCTAAGCCTATATCTACTAGGATCTTCCCCTCCCTCACCGGCATTGCTTGTTGCTCCTATTCTATTCATTGCCATGGCTAAAGTCTCATGGGCTTCTTTACTCAGTGACCCAAAGGACATTCCCGAAATGGTAAATCTCTTTAAAATATCTGAAACAGGTTCAACATCCTCTATGGGTATGCTTTTTCTCTCCTTAAATTGTAGCAATCCACGAATCGTCAATGCCCTTTCGTTTTCTTCATTGGCTTTACAAGCATATTCCCTATAACTACTAAAATCATTTTCTATACAAGCCTTTCTCAACATATTTGTTGCTTTAGGAGTAAATAT
Source organism: Maledivibacter sp. (assembly GCA_025210375.1). Taxonomy (NCBI): domain Bacteria; kingdom Bacillati; phylum Bacillota; class Clostridia; order Peptostreptococcales; family Caminicellaceae; genus Maledivibacter; species Maledivibacter sp. The sequence goes on from JAOASB010000019.1 coordinate 66,314, forward strand.
ATGATATTCTCCCTCCTTATTCCAATGGATTTCTCCTCCAATATCCAAATTCTTGAACTGATGATATGCCGAAGCATGTCTTAATAATACTTCACGGGAAATGACTTCTAACCCAATCCCTGAAATTACAGCAGGTGTACCAGTGAAATATTCATCGATTACATCTTGATCTATACCTATGGCCTCAAAAATTTGAGCCCCACAATAACTTTGCAATGTTGAAATTCCAATTCTTGATATTATTTTTAAAATTCCTGAACAGATTGCATCAATATAATTATCATAGGCCTGATCTATATTTTTAACATTAGTAATATATTTATTATTTTCCACCATGTAACCAATTGATTCAAAGGCCATATATGGATTAACAGCTTTTGCCCCAAACCCTATCAATAATGCTATATGCATAACATCCCTAACATCTCCCGCTTCTACGATTAAATCCACAGATGTCCTTAATTTTTTTCTAACCAAGTAATGGTGTACGGCACTCAAAGCTAGGAGACTTGGTATTGGTGCATTATACATGTCTTCGTTTCTATCGCTTAGAATGAGTATATTGTATCCAAGCTTAACATTTTCTTCAGCACGTTTGCACAAATAATCCAACGCCTCTTTTAAACCATTTCTCTCATGATCTGCTTGAAATACCATGGGAATTGTAATAGCTTTAAAATCCCTTGTGTTGAGTCTACTCATATTTTCAATTTCATCATTTTTAAAAATAGGTTGTTCAATTCTTATATATTTATTGTCATTCTCCGTTTCAATTTCATCTAATAGGCTTCCATGACTTCCAATAAATTGGACTAGGGACATTATCATTTCTTCTCTAATGGGATCAATTGATGGATTAGTTACCTGAGCAAATTTTTGTTTAAAATAATTGAATAAAAGCTGGGGACGCTCAGACAATACGGCAAGTGGTATATCTATACCCATTGATCCGATGGGCTCTTTACCCTTTTCACCCATATATGCAATAACCTTTTCTAATTCCTCCTTTGTGTATCCAAATACTAATAATTTCTTATGTAGGGTTTCATAATTCATTTTTTCTAATTCAACGGACTGCTTTATATCATTTAAAAGCATCCTATTCCTGGCAGCCCAATCAGCAAAGGATTCTCTTTTAGATAAAGGGAGCTTAACTTCATTATCGTAAAGGATTTTACCTTTTTCTGTATCTATTAAAAATAGCTTTCCTGGCTCTATACATCCCTTTTCAACCACCATTTTTTCCGGTACATCTACCACCCCGGCTTCTGATGCCATAATTACAAAATCATCCTTAGTAACTAAATAGCGAGCTGGTCTAAGTCCATTCCTATCTACCTTTACCCCAACCTTGACACCATCACAGAATGCAACTGTGGCAGGCCCATCCCAGGGCTCCATCACCCTTGCATGGTATTCATAAAATCCTCTTTTTTCCCTTTCCATATCCACATCATTTTGCCATGCCTCAGGTATTAACATCATTAGTACATTTTCCAAGGAATGTCCATTTATTCCAAAAATCTCTAGGGCATTGTCGAGGGATGCAGAATCACTGCCACCGGGTTCGATTACAGGCAAAACTTTACTAGAATCTTCCTTAAATAATTTAGAATGCATTACCCCCTCCCTGGCATTCATCCAATTAATATTACCTCTAATGGTATTTATCTCCCCATTGTGGGCAATATAACGGAATGGTTGTGCAAGCTTCCAAGATGGAAAGGTATTTGTACTATATCTTTCATGGACTACAGCTATTGCTGTTTCAATACTATCATCTAATAGATCCACATAAAAATCTTCAAGCATGTAACCTAATATCTGACCTTTGTATACTATTGTACTACTAGATAAACTGCAGACATAAAAGCTCTCGGTATATGGCTTATTTGTATCTCTTATAATTTTTTCTACTTGTTTTCTAACAACATATAGTTTTCTTTCAAATAAATCCCTTGCTTGACCATTTCTATCAATGAAGACCTGCATAATCATTGGTCTTGTGGCTCTAGCGGATTCCCCACATGCATTTTCATTTACTGGTACTATTCTCCAGCCCAGAAGTTTTTGTTTTTCCTCCTTAAGCACCCGTTCAAATACTCCTTCACAATACAATCGTGCATTTGGTTGTCTAGGAAGGAAAATCATTCCCACAGCATAGTCTCCAACTTGAGATAAATCTATACCTATACCCTCCGTCTCTTTTTTAAAAAATCTATGGGGTATTTGAAACATGATCCCCGATCCATCTCCAGTGCTTGCATCCGCCCCAACGGCACCTCGATGCTTCAAACTCTTTAAAATCTGCAGTCCTTGTTTAAGTATATAATGGGACCTTTTCCCCTTAATATTTGTTATAAAACCAACACCACAGCTATCCTTTTCCATATTTGGATTATAAAGTCCCTGTCCTTCGGGAAATCCATTTTCACTCATATTCCTTACCATCCTCTCCCTATTACAAAATCAATTTTGCAAGAATCTAATTTAAATTATGCATTTTTTTGAAAATTCCGTTATATCAGATTGTATCATATTTATTCATACAATTCAATATTTTTCCGATATTATTATCCTTAAAATCCAATATTTTTCTTATTTTCCTAGGAAAATGTTTTCTTAACTCTATACATATCAAATGTATAATTATACTTCCGGTAAAAATATACATTTGCAACAAAAGTGATTTTTCATTTCAAAATAGAATATATTTAATATTGATTTAACATTATATTAGGTTCAGTTTAAGTTTTATTTGGTAAAATATAATAAATGAATTAATTAAGAAAGGATGTTTTAAAATGAAAAGAAGCTTTATTTTTATTTTGTGTATGCTTATGTTATTTGCTGCTGGATGTTCTAATGGAGGTAATAATGCAGTAAGTAATGAAGAAAACTTAGACAAAAACCCAATTGCAGGCAATGTCATATCTTCATTTAATACTTATGATATTAAAGGTAACGAAATATCAAATGATATATTCAAAAATCATAAAATAACAATGATAAATGTATGGGGTACATTCTGTGGTCCATGCATAGAAGAAATGCCGGATCTACAAAAGATATATACTGAATATAAAGGTGAAAACTTCAATTTAATAGGCATTGTAAGTGATATTAGGCTAGGACAAGATACTAAGGAGGCCGCAAGCATTGTAAGTCAAACCAAGGTAGAATATACAAATATTCTAGCCGATGACGTTTTAAGTAAAGAAGTCCTTAGTTATTTTGATTATGTACCATATACTATTTTTGTAGATTCAGAGGGCAATATTCTAAAAACCCTTGTGTCTGGAAGTAGAAGTTATGAAAAGTATAAAGAAATAATTGATAATCTTATAAAAAATATGAAGTAGGATGATTTTCATGTCTAAATTAAGAATTGGTTTATTGATGTTAAGTATTATATTTATAATTATAGGAATAACCCGTGGGGAAATATCAGTTATGTTTACAAAGGCAATAAATATATGTTTGGAGTGTATTGGAATTGGCTAAATTCAACAGAAAATTGATACAAATCCTAAGTGCATTTATAACAAATGCCAACCTAAAGGGGTTTGCCCAAGGAAAAATCTATAGGGGCCAATTAAAAAAGCTATGTGTACCAGGATTGAATTGTTATTCATGTCCCGGCGCACTAGGATCTTGTCCTATTGGTTCATTACAAGCCGTTTTAGGAAGCTTTAAGTATAAAGTATCCTTTTACGTTATTGGTACAATAATGCTATTTGGTACTTTAATGGGAAGGTTTATATGTGGATGGCTTTGTCCCTTTGGTTTGATCCAGGAATTGCTTCATAGGATTCCTTCCCCCAAGTTTAGGATTCCCAAGGTATTTAGATATCTAAAATATGTGATTTTAGTTATATTTGTAATACTCCTTCCCATTGTATGGACAAATAATGTAGGTTTAGGAGACCCCACTTTTTGTAAATATATTTGTCCCGCTGGAACTTTGGAGGGTGGAATTCCATTGGTATCGATGAATCCTTCTCTTAGAGCAAGTATAGGCAGCCTATTTTTCTGGAAGATTTTCTTATTGATTGGGACAATAATCATGTCTATAATAAGCTTTAGACCATTTTGTAAAGTCATATGTCCACTTGGAGCAATATATGGTTTTTTCAACTCTATAAGTGTTTATAGATATGAGTTAGATAAAGATAAATGTACAAATTGTGGTCTATGCTTTACTAAATGTAAGATGGATGTAAGGCCCTATGAAAATCCAAATGCTACTGAATGTATCAGATGTGGAGATTGTATAAGTACGTGCCCACATAATGCAATAGGGTCAAGGATCAGCTTGGGAGTTACTGGGGAAAAATCTATCATGCATAATGCCATAACAAAATTTTTAGGAGTAAAAGATGAAATATATAAATAAAAAGTTCATATCTATACTACTTATTTTTTTAGGTGTTTCTATTATCCTTTATCCCAAGATAAAGGATAGGTATATATCCTATAAACAAAATAAATTAATATCTCTTTGGGAAGAAAGCCTACAGGTAATAGATAACGATGTATCATCAGAAAATAACGAAATAGCTTCTAACATTCTAGTGAATAAATCTCACTATTCTGAAAACAATGTATCTTCTGATGGCCTACTATCAGAGAAAAAACTTATTATAAAATTAAAAAATGAACAAAAACAATCACAGGAAATAGAAAGAAAAAAAAAGGAAGCCATTATAAAAAAACGTCAAGAATTTATTAAGTCCCATATGGAAGGAATATTAAAGATAGAAAAAATATCCTTGTCTCTACCCATCCTAAGGGGAGCAACTAAAAGGAATCTAGATTTTTCGATTTCAAGCATAGATGGTACAGGTAAGCCCTGGGAGACTGGTAATTATGCTATAGCTGGTCATAGAAGCCATGCCTTTGGTAGAAACTTTAATAGATTAGATGAGCTTATCATAGGGGATTATTTAGAAGTCATTGACTTGGAAAATAATCATTATTCATACATAATCAAAGAAAAGATTATAGTTAATGCAGAGGATACTTGGGTATTAAATAGTATAAAAAATAAAAGGGAAATCACTTTGGTCACCTGTCACCCTTTATACGAAAAAAACCCTCCTACCAGATTAATCATAAAAGGTGAAATGGTTGAATAACTTTTTTAGTTCCAAAGACCTACTTGTAGCGCTGTTTTAAATATAGAAAAAGTGGTATAATTATATTAAATAAAATTTAATGATTAGATTATCTGTATAGAACGCACTAATAAATCTACATTTTGATTCTTACAATAGCCAATGTTTTAGGGATATTGTAGGGAGCAAAATGTAAAAGATTTATTGCGATTTCTATAGATTGAAAATCTTTTCAACGATAATGGCAAACCAGGTGAAAGCTTGGGACGCAAAACTATAGGGTCTTCCATACCAGTGTATGATGACAGCCAGTTACCGAAAGGAGAGATTATTTTGTTTAAAAAAATAATTTTTGTATTAATTACTATTATTTTAAGCTGCAGCTTTGCCTATGCTGCCAATGATGATTTTGATTTATCAGATGCCAATAAGGGCGTATTAAAGGTTACTTACAAAAACACCGAAAACAAAAAAATTAAAATAATGATTGAAAAAGATTCCCAAAAATCATTTTATGACTTGAAGACCTTTAGTCAATATCCCTTAACCTTTGGAAATGGAGAATACATTGTTGCTATTTTAGAAAATACAGCTGACAATAAATACAAAAGCATATCTGCTAGAAAGATTAATGTCACAATAGATGATCCCACAAAGGTTTATCTAAATCAAAGTCAAATGTTGAACTGGAATGAAAATATGGTGTCCATCAAAAAAGCCAAGGAATTAACTAAAGGAATGACTTCTAATAAGGAAAAAGCCTTTGGGATTTATGAATATATAGTGAAAAATTTCAAATATGATTACAACAAAATAGACTCCATTGACAATAGTTATAATCCTAATACGGAAGCTATCTTCAACAGTAAATCAGGCATATGTTCAGACTTTGCTAGTCTTTACGCCGTTATGCTTCGAAGTGTTGGTGTACCTACTAAATATGTTAAGGGTAATAAAAATGACATATCTACATATCATGCATGGAATCAAGTATACCTAGAGGATAGTAACAAATGGATTACTGTAGACACTACATATGACAATACCTTATTTAAAAATAATATGGACTATTCCTTTGAGAAAAAATCCAATGAGTATACTATAAACAGCCAATATTAGCTCAATACAAATAAAAAATAAGCTTTAGGTTTAAACACCTAAAGCTTATTTTTATTGGGGTTATTTCTTGTTACAGAAATATATATAAAAAGGGGATATCTCAAGAGATTGTCCCTTGAGACTCCCTCTTTTTATTCTATAGATTAAATCTTTTAACAAATTCTTTGAAATTCATGAATACTCCTAACAAAAGAACTGCTAATCCAAATAAGTAATAGGGATAGTGTCTTCCTTCGCCTGTTTGAGGTAATACAGTAATGGTACCCTGTGGTATATCCTCATCGGGAATCTCAATTTCAATAATTAATTCATTACCATCTTCATCCTTAATTTTAACCTTGAATTTATCTGGTCCTTTATAGCCATCCTTTGGAATATATTTTAGATTTCCACTGTCGTCCTTTTTTACTGTTCCATGTTCAGGCTGCTCAACTATTTCTACTACCTCTTTATCCCTTGGTGGTATATATGTAGGTATATCCTCTGTATCCTTTACAATTTTTCCAGTCTCCTCTGGTTCTTCAGGTATTTCAACTGGCTCGGGCTCTGGTTGCGGTTGTGGTTCAGGCTCTGGCACCGGTTGAGGATCTGGAGTTGGCTGTGGTTCAGGCTGTGACTCCGGTTTTGGTTTCTCTGTTGTATCTTTGTCTTTATCCTTATTTGAACCGCCACTTCCTCCACTTCCTCCACTTCCACCACTTCCACCTGAAGATTTCCTTCTTACTGTAACAGTTGAAGTATCGGCTATTTCTTCTGTTTCACTACTAACTGCCGTTGCTATGTTTTCTATTTTACCCTTAGCTAAATCTTCTTTTGTTACTCTATAGCTTCCAGTTAGTGTGACACTAGCATCCTTAGCTAGTCCCCCTACAATAAACCATTTCTCTTTCCTTAGCTCTGAAGGCTTTTCAATAGCTGTTTCACTACCTTTTTCCTCAGATATGGTGATAGTCTCACTCTCTAGTATCTTTCCATCTTGCCTTATGTCATTAAGCATAGCATCTTTTACTTTAATATTAGTAAGTGGTATAGTGCCTTTGTTTGTTAAAATAATTGTATAATCAACTATTTCTCCTTCGTAGCATGCCGTTTTGTTTGCTTTTTTATCTATTGCTAGGTCAGCTATATCCACATATACAATCTCTGAAGGTTTTTCACTTGTATATATACTTTTTCCCCAAGCTTGATTCATAATAGGTTTAGTGTTTTCCTCTGATCCAATATCAGTATTAGATACCGTGTAAACAAGCCTATAGGTTTTAGATTCTCCTTGCTTCAGATCTTTAATTGATGGATTATCATCAATTATTGAGGATACCATGTCTCGCCTCGTATTTGAATTCTCAAGAATATCCTTTGTAACAGTAACATTCTTAAGGGTAGCCTCGTCGGTATTTGTAAGAGTTATAGTATATTCTATTTTATCTCCTATCCTAACAATATAATTACCATCTATTGATTTTTCATTATATTCTGTAGGTACTTCCTTATTATTAACCCTTGTAACTGATTTTTCAACTTTAAGTCCTTTAAAATAAACAGTCTTTTTATCCGACACACTATATCGAATATTGTTGGTTTCCCTTGCAGTCACTGTATTTGTGAAGGGATCACCTTCATCTCCAGTTACTCTATACTCTGTATTGTAGCCTTTCTCACCATTTACTCCCTCAACAATTACTTGTCCACCGGCTGGTATGGAAGTAATGATATGATTATTTAAGTTTAACATCACATCAGTAATGGACACATCTTTTAAAGCTATACTTCCATCATTATGGGCAATAATCTTATACCTTATAGTGTCATCCTTTTCCACTCCAAGATCTTGTTGAGATGAAACGGCTACAAAGCTATCGGTACCATTCTTTTTGATTGCTGATACCGTCTTTTCTAAACGTAGCGCTCCTATATCCACGGTTTCTTCTATTTCCTTGTTTGGAGGATTTTCAGGATTTGTTTTATCCTTAAGCTCATTTGCCCACACTTTCAGCGTATTTTTAACAGGGTCACCATTCACATCGGATTCTAAAACTATATATTCTGCATTGAATTCGTATTTTTCACCTACATTCAACTCATTGATAGTCAGGGTATTATGAGTACCTTGTTGAGATATTATATTTGAATCTTTACTTATTGAACTAAATACAATATTATTTGAATTCCCATCTGTAAATAGGGCTTTCGTAAACTTAAACCCATTATTTTTCATAACATCCTCAAGCTTGATATTGTGAAGAGGAACAGAACCATTATTCTTAATCCCTATTTTATATAGTATGGTTTCATTTTTATTCACAGGTTTTTTTATACAATTATTTTTTTCATCGAATAGAGTTTCTGTGCCAGCAAAGGAAACTATATCTCCGTTGGTTTTTTTATATCCTATAGCCTTCTTATCTATAATTATGCTAGGCACTAAATCCGGCCTTAAATTTTTTAAACCTAGATCTACATTATGAATCACACGGGTATCATCATCATTATCATCTATAATTATTTTAATTTCTTGTGTACGTATTACCCCACCTTTTAAAATTCCATCTGAATCCTCAGCATCATTTCCAGCATCATTATTTGTTATTGTGTAATAATCTGGTATCTCGAAGGTTACATAGTATCTACCTGGTTCCAAAGCCGGAAATAGATAATATCCAGGGTTTCCATCATCATCATATCCTGTCAAAGTCCAATCCACTTTAGGCCAGCTTTCAGTTCCAGCATCATATCTATGTAAATTTACTTTAACACCATTGATCCCTGCCGATTGATCATCATATCCATCATTTTGTAAACCATCAGTATTTTTATCAAACCATACAAAATTACCTATTTCTCCATATGGATTTGTTTCTACACCTATGCCTACCATCAATGGTTCATTTGGATCTAAAGTTCCATTCTCATCAGTGGCTATCATACTAATGGAGTTCCAAGCAACTTCCCTATCCGTAGGTGCAGCTACTGGAGCCCTCATTTTCCACTTTAGTACAATCGTACTACCTGGTTTTAGCCCTCTTGAATCATTAAAGCCATCTATTACAAATCTCAAAGATCTTACACTTGTAATATCATCTGGTGGTGTAACAGACCAGTTAGGAGCTTGGGTACCTATTTTCCCATTATTACGAATAGGGTCTGAAGCAGTACTGTATTCAACTTTCAAATTGGCGGAAGACATATTACCATAAATATCTTTGACAATTTGTAATTCCCCTTTAGTAAGAGCTTCTATTAAATATGGCCTCCACTGTGATTCTCTTGGATCATTTGGATTTAAAACAGCGGTATCTCCTCTATGGGGAAGAATATCTATAATTTCAATATCGTTAACATATACATTACCTGCATTAAAGACCTCTAACTTATAATCTGCTGAACCCCCAGGAACAGTCCTTCCTTGATCTGGATATCTGTTATAGTTATTTTCTTCGTTGCCATCATGGTCACCAAAATCATCTAACTCACCCTTGACCCATTTATAAGAATCAATGGAGGGAGTTTCTCTTACGATTATTTTTGCATCATCTCCAACTAAACGATTAAGAGTATTGCTATCTTTGTCTAAATCTGTGCTATCCCCTTCAACCCCAATATTTGAATTAGCCTTGTATTTACCCATACTCATCATATAAAGTTTATTGAAATGCTCACCTACATGAGCATAGCTTTTAATTTTCAAATCATACTTTATATTAATGCTATGTTCTGGTTCTAGGTTATAACTATTACCAGTATTCCAATACCATTTCAAAGTAGTTTCTCCCATATTAGGATAGTTATAGAATTTCTCAAAATTTGGTTTTGGAACCCCAGGGTTAAGACTATTCCAATTTTTCTCCCAAACATCCTGCCCATCGCTATTACTTATATACTCAAGACCTTCGGGTATCACATCAACAATTATAGGATTATTTAAACTAGCGGTTGCTAATCTACCATGATTCGTAGCTACCACTTTGAACGATACTTTTTCAGACGCATAATGTTTATAATTTTCGTTAGTTCCAAGCTTTTGCTTATTCAATACAGAAATCCAAGCTGTATCATGAAGAACTTTAAACTGTACGTTATCTGATAATTTTATTATGTCTGACTCCCCATCAAAATCCTTATGCCTATATTCTAGCTTCGCTTCGTTTTCAATATCTGAATTATCATCTGAAGAGGCGTTTACTTTTCCTACAAGTTCAATTTGCTTTTGATCTAAGAATCCAAATCCCGGTGGAATGGTAGCATATCCTATTCTAACACCTGTGATACGTTCACTGGCTGACCATGAATCATCTGATTTTAAATCATTTATAGAAATAACATTGTCACTAGAAGTATTGTATCCAGAACCATATGCTTTCCAATCCCTTTCATTCGTCTTATACTCGAATGTAAAATCTAGGGATGAAGAAGACTTACCCAAATTAATCTCAGAAAAATCTATCTTATGGGATAAGGTTTCATCGGTCACAACTACATTATATAGGGTATGCCCATTATGTGTCATATTATCAAAGTTGATTAAATATATTACATCATCATCAATATCAAAGTTTTTATTCCTTTTCTTTTTATTATAATCCCGTATATTTAACCTAAGCTTTGGTTGAGGAACATTAGGACTTATAAATGTACTTTCTACAGTATCATTATTGGGACTAAAAGTAATTTCTTCGGAAGCTTTATCTCCGTTTTCATCTATAGGATAAGCCTCATCTACTAAAACATTGTTTGTAAGCTTATCTCCCACCTTTATTCCTGTTACCCCACCTTCTTGTCCGTTTCTATCGATAGGGTATTTCACACTATACTCTATGACAGATGTACTCTTTGGCGATATATCATTAAGCACCCAAGTAATTTTATCTCCATCTATTGTTTTTGGGTCAATATTTGCAGAACCAGATACGTATTCTGCAAATTGAGGTAATGTATCTACCAACTTTATCTCTTTTAAAGGTATATTATAGTTCCCTTTACCAGTGGTCTTTATATGAATTTTATATGTTATTTCACTAGTAAGAGTTGAAGTATCATTGGGTATAGTAAATGTAGCTGGCCCAGTTTTATCTATATACCACTTCTCATTAGATTTAATAAATTTAGTATCTACATAATTGCTGGCTGGATCAAAGATTATTGGTGTTGTATCGGCAACCTCTTGTCCATCTTCTATTTTTATAGGATACCCGGTTGCTGTAACTGTATTTCTACGAATCTGATTATGATAAACTCCACCTGCACTATGATCTTGACTTCTATCAATATTATATTCCACAACGACCCTTGTAGTAGGAGAATTTCCTGCAATAACATCATTAAAATGCCATATTACCGTGCGAGAATCTCTATCATATATTCCCCCATCTGAACTTACATAGCTTGCATCAGCTGGTAACTCATATACTAAATTGACGTCTTTTAAATTGATATCCCCATCTAAAAAAGATAAATTATAGGCCGCTTCAACCTTTGTTACTCTAGGATCCTCCGTAAGCATAACCTCGGTAGGTCCATTTATATCAACGCCCCATGAAGCTGTTGATTTAACAAAACTAGTAGTTACATTATCCGATGATTTTTTAAAGTTTATAGGCCTAGACGATTTAACTATTTCACCACTACTATTCATATCAATGGGATAGCCCGTTACGGTAACTGAATTTGTTCGGGAGTCCCCATCTGTAACCCCCACATCACCAGCATTTCTAATAATAGGAAACTTTAATCTAAGGGTTATAGATGTAGTTTGTTGGGCAGGGACATCCTTTAGCTTCCAAGTTACCTTCGTAATACCATCTTCATTAATAAGCTGTCCAAAGGATTTAGGATTTGATGATACAAAGCTTGCATTCTTAGGTAATGTATCTACTACTTCTACATCCTTTAAATCAATATTTCCCTTCTTTAAGCTAATAGTATAATCTACAAATAGCTCAGTTTGTTTCGGACTCTTAGAAATCGTGGCCTTAGCTGGTCCATCCTTAGTGATGACCCAGCTGTCCGCAAGGTTATAAGTTAAACTCCAAATGTCACTATAGGTTGTCCTAAGTTCGCCCTCTAAACTATTAAAATTTCCCTTAATTACGGCTTTATTTAAATCAATAGTCTTACCATCGGGATGTATACTTGGACTAGGATATTTAAAAGTAATATACACATATCCACTTTTCCCCGATGGAAATTTAGTTGGATTACCTCCAGCCTTATCCCCTAAAGTAAAGGTGGCCGTTCTCGTAGCAGGATTATAAATATTATCATCACCAACGGGATTTGTAACATGACCTGATCTAGTCACTGATTGGTATTCCGCACCTCGAGGTAGAGTATATGAAAGCTCCACATTATAAAAAGTGTTCTTTGTACTAGAAACAGAATAATCTAGTCTAACAGTAATATCCTCTCCCGGTGAAATTGTAGTTTTATCGCCTACTACGGATAAAGAAACCCCGGGTCCTTTGCTATCCCTACTCTCTTCAGAGCTTTTAGTAAATATAGCTGCTTTGGGAAATATGGAAGGAGTTGTTTCACCATCAATATCTTTCTTATCCTCGGAAGTAAAATTACTTTCATCTGTTTCACCTTCTTCAGTAGATTTACTTCCTTCTGTGGGAATACTTTCTCCACTAGGCTCACTATCCTCAATAGTCTTACTTCCTTCTAAAGGAGTACTTTCTCTACCAGGCTCACTATCCTCAATAGTCTTACCTTCTTCTAGGGAAATACTTTCTCCACTAGGTTGACTATCTTCAATAGTCTTACTTCCTTCTAAAGGAGTACCTTCTCCAGCTGGTTTATTAACTACTTCACTTCCTTCATCCCTAACTAAATTTTCATCAGCAAAAACTTTCATCTCAAGAAAAGGTGAAAAAATTTGAATTAGTAAAATGAAAATTGCTAATAAACTTATAGCATAAGTGCTTTTTTTATTGAAACACTTCATTATATACCTCCTCTTTTACAATTATAATCCCTACTACCTATTGACATAATAATATATTTTAATATATTATACTACTTTATTCTCAACAATTTCTCAACAATTTCTAAACAATTTCCGACAAATAGGGTCTTTTTCAACAAAAAAAAGATGCTATTTATATCAGCATCTAAGTTGTATCCTACTTTATATAAGACTTAGTTCTACCCCCAACTCATCATTAAAAATTTTTTTCATCTCCCTATAATGGTCATGAAACAGAATATTATCCCCTGTATTTTTATAAATATCAAGAAGGCATTTATGAACTTCTTCTATATAATAATTTTTATCAAGTATCTTTCTTAAATATATAATTGCTTGATTATATTGTCTTTGGACAGTATAGTATTTAGAAATTTCCTTTAATATATCAATATATAGTTGGCTTATCTGCGTCTTGTCATCCTTTGCCCATAAATAGTCGCTTGATTCAAAATAATCTCCACGATATGATTCTACTATTGCTTTATATTCTTTTATGTTTTTTACTCCCACTTCTATTTTCTTATTTGCAATTTTACGAAACTCATAAATATCACAATAGATATCTGGAACATTTAATCTATACATTTCGTGTGAATATAAAATTCCTTCTTTTATCCCTATTGATTTTAAAGATCTTCTTATATTATAAACACTTGTATGAAGCAGTTTAGTAGCCTTTTCTATCTCTTTATCCGGCCATAGGTCCTCGATAATCTTATCTCTATGTATAAGCTCACCTTCATGGTGTACAAGATATGCGATGAGTTCCTTTGTCTTTGAAGTACGCCATTTTACAAGCTGAGAATTATTAATCCATTCAAAATTTCCAAGACATAAAATTTTATTTACTTGTTGTCTGTCATTTACTTTCAAAGGTGATGAATGCCTTTTCTTTATTCTCTCAATAGTTCTATCGAGCCTTCTTTTAAGTACTGGCTTCATTATATAGTCAACTGCATCTACTTCAAAGGCATCGACAGCGTACCCATCATAGGCAGTGATGAATACAATCTGCATATCACTATTTATCGCCAGTGCTTTCTTTGCTGCCTCAATTCCCTTCATTTTTGGCATTTCAATATCTAAAAATACTAAATCTATACTTTCTTTTCTCATCTTCTCAAAGGCCAAAGTTATATCAATATAGCCTCCTACTATTTCAATTTCTTTATACTGCTTGAGCTGGTATTCTAAAGCCTTTAATGCAGGTCTTTCATCGTCTACAAGTATAGTCTTAAGCATATATCCACCCCTTTGCTACAATAACTAGGTATTTGCAACTACAACGCAATTTTTACCCTTTGCTTTTCCTTCATTCAAAGCTTTATCAGCGTTATCTATAATCTCCTCTATCGCTTTTTCCTGATCATATGATGCAATACCAAAGGTCATTGTTATAGAAAAATCAAAAGAATCATAATGGATTTTATAATTTTCAATTTCTTTTCTTATCTTTTCAGCTACTATTTTTGTTTCTTTTAAATTTGTATTAGGAAGTATAATTACAAACTCTTCTCCTCCCCATCTTACCAATATATCTTCTTTTCTAATTATTTCAAGCATTAATTTTGACACTGATTTAATAACAAAGTCCCCACAATTGTGTCCATAAATGTCGTTAACCCTTTTAAAATAATCAATATCTGAGATTATTAAAGAAAAGCATTGGTTTTTATTTTTGTATTTTATAATTCCGTCTATTTTTTCCAGCATAAATCTTCTATTATACAAACCAGTTAAATAATCTGTCTTTGCTTCTACAGATAACTTGTCAATAGTCCTTTTAACAGTATGCTTTTCTAAAATTCTCTGCATTGTCTTGTCCAGCCTTTTTTTAGATATTGGTTTCATAATATAATCTGTTGCACCAAATTCAAAGGCATCAACGGCATAATTATTATAAGCGGTAACAAATATAATATCTATCATATTATTTATTTTTAATATCTTGTTTGCAGCATCCACACCCTTCATTTTAGGCATATCTACATCTAGGAAAATCGTATCAATCCAGTCATTTCTGATTCTTTCAATTGCCTCAAATACATCTGTATATTCTCCTACAATATCAATATAATCGTATTGCTCAAGTATTCGCTTTAAAACCCTTAATGCGGGTCTCTCATCGTCAACTAGTATAGTTTTAAGCAAAACTCTCACCTCTTTGCTTTGGAATCTTTATAGTTACTACTGTTCCCTTTCCAACCTCGCTTTCAATATCTATTCCATATCCATAAATACGTTTCATCCTCTTATTTATATTTTTAATACCAACCCTTGTATTTTCTCCTTCGTCACGGCTTATACTTAATAATTTTTCCTTAGGAATTCCCACCCCATTATCCATCACCTTTAATATAATAAATTCTTCTTTATGTCTTATAGTAATATTTATATCCCCGCCATTTTCATTCTGCAGCACTCCATGCTTTATGGCATTTTCCACTATGGGTTGCAATAAAAGAGTAGGAATCATAAAATTAAGATCCTGTTCTTCAAAATCAAAATGACAATTCAATTTTTCTTCAAACCGGGCTTTTTCAATAGCTAAATAGGATTCTATAAACTCAATTTCTTTTTCTATATAAATAAACTTGTCCATATTATTGAATTCAAAACTACTCCGCAAATAATTACTTAATTCCAAAAGGAGTTCTCCTGCTTTTTCACCATCAGTCCAGCAAAATGATATGATGGTGTTTAATGCATTATATAAAAAATGAGGTTTTATTTGGGCTTGTAAAAAAGCCATTTCAGAATTTAAGGCATGTTGTACAGATTTCTTCAACTGTAAAAGAGTCTTTACACGGGCCTTTAATTCACTAATAGCAAAGGGCTTAAGCAAAAAATCATTTGCTCCAACTTCAAGTCCTGCTAAAATAGCTTTGGGATTACTTTGAGACGTTAACATAATCACTGGAAGATCATAAAGTGAATTTTCTTCCCTGATCTTCTTACACACTTCAAAGCCTGATATTTTAGGCATCATAACGTCAAGGATCACTAGGTCTATTGTTCTGTTCTCTGAAATCAAATCCAAGGCTTCAATTCCATCTGCAACGGGAATTATAGAATACTTCTCCGTAGACAATATATTAACAAGAGATTGTAAATTTATATAGTCATCATCCACAATCAAAATGGTAAATTCTCCTTCTTGATGTAATATTCCTTGGGTATTAGTATATTGAGAATACATATTGTTATTCATGGATATCCCCTCGCCTTTAATATCTTTATCAATATCCACGCTTATCCCATTGCTTATTGGCATACTAAATATAAATTTTGAACCTTTTCCCGGCTTTGATTCAACCCATATTTTTCCCCCATGCATTTCTACAAGATATTTGGTGATACTCAGTCCTAATCCCGTTTCACTATATCCCCTCATTAGTGAATTTTGGACTTGTTCAAAGGATTTAAAAATATCCTCTAATTTATCCTCAGGTATACCAATCCCCGTATCTTCAACATATATCTCTAGCATATTATTATTTTCAATTGCCGAGATAGTTATCTCCCCTTGGGGTATAAACTTTATGGCATTCTCTATAAAATTATAGACTATCTGGGTTACTCTTTGTTCATCAGCAAAAATCAAAGGTATATTTTCTGGAATGTTATTGTTAAATTTAATGGACTTGTTTACAGCAATATACCTGTACACATCTAAAACCATTTGAACAGTCTTTTGTATATCAACACTTTTTTTATTGAGTTTTATGTCATCATATTTTAATTTTGAATAATCCAATATATCATTTACTAGATTGGCGAGCCTTTTACCACTTAGTGTAATTAAAGATAGATTCTCCCTTTGCTTCGAGGATAAATGACCCTCTTCACATTGTAATATGGATTCAGTAATATTAATAATTCCATGAAGGGGTGTTCTTAACTCATGGGATGTATTTTCAAGAAATTCATCCTTAAGATTATTCAATGAAATCATTTCATCAGATAATTTTTCAACCTCATTAAAGGCATCTGAAAATCTTTCTGCCAGAATATAAGCATGAATAAATGTAATTAAAGCCATTGAAAATCCGAATACTCCCCCAGGATAGCTTTTAATAATATTTCTAAAATATAAAACATCATTAATAAATGCAGCTAAAATAATAATCATCCCTATAAATAATAAAACTCCTTCTTCTTTTCTCTTAAGTGCTGCAATAAAAGTACAGTATAGTGTATAGATAAACATAACAGCTGCTAAAATTTCAAGATAAATCAAAAGACTTGTATAAACCTTAATATTTGTAAATACCGTAATAATTGTAAAAACCAGGGAGATGAAAACCGAAGCCCATAGGACTTTTTTTGAAAACTCCTTTGGAAAAATACTACAAACAAACATCATCCATATTGTAGGTCCCCAATAATTTGTCATATATTCAATGAAAACTATGTAATTAAAATCCATTCCCGGAATAATTTTCGTTATGAAATATTCTCCAGTAAAAAGTATTCTTATAGTAAATATAAAGAGTATTAGAATAAAATATAAAACCGATTTATTTTTTCTATGGAGCCAGTAAATTGCTATATGATAGAATAATATAATCAGCATTATTCCAAAAAGAAACATCTCTCTTCTAGCCGAAGCTTCCCTCATATTTATTATTTGTTCACTGGTTCCAAAAACAATTGAATGCCAAATTCCTCCTTTAGAATAAGTATAATTTGACACCTGGATAATTATATCAAAATCCTTTGAATTAGTATTGAACAAGGCAATTTGAGGATTATATTCGGATTTAGAAGATTCCCTCTCCTCGCCTACAATACCACTTTGAGCAACAATCTTATCATCAATCATTAGTTTGTAGGATGTAGACATAGTCAATATCTTCAATCCCTTTAAATCCTCTGCATCATCTACTTTTACCTTTAACCTATATGTTCCATATCCTAGTGCTGGAAGTTTTTCCCCATTAATTTCGTACCTATTCCATACTTTTGGAACTTTAAAATATCCACTGGGTTTGTATATCCTATTATTTCCATAAAAATCATCATAGGTTAATAGCTGATTCCAGTAAAACTCCCACTCTCCATCAAGCCTTACGGTTCCATCCCTTTTTAAATCCCAATTGGTCAAATCTAGAACTCCCTTTTCACCTAATGGATATTCTTTTTGTAAAAGGGATGATGACGAAAAGGTCAATACTGCTCCTAAAAGTATAAATAATAAAATAAGTATATTTTTTTTATTTAAACAAAACCTCATTTAAGATCTCCTTCATTTTTATACGTATATTTCTAAAAATGATTTCTTCATATGGATTTCCAAAAGTTAAACTTAATTTATACATTTCAAAATATCCGATGTTTCTAGGGATTTTTGATGTGTATAAGTTAAGATTTACCCTAAACTATTTATAACTTAGGAATAGTAAAAATAAACGCAGTTTTTTCATAGGGCTTACTTTCTACCCATATCTTTCCTTCATGCTTTTCTATTAGTTTCCTCACTATTGCAAGGCCAAGACCACTACTTCCTAATGCCTTCTTACGGGCCTTATCCTTTATATATAGACGATCAAATATATAGGGCAAATGTTCCTCTTCGATTCCTGCTCCTTTATCCCATATATTAATCTCATAATTTGTTTTAGTAGCTACAAGGTCTATTCCCAAAACCCTACCCTCTTCGCCATACTGAATGGCATTTTTTATTATATTATTAAAAATTCTTGTGATACTGAGCTTGTCCCCATATACCAATGTCTTACTTTCTGGCACGTTAACCCTTAATTCAATTTCTTTTTTATTGATTTCTGGTAGAAACTCTATTATGCATTCCCTTATTATTTCGGAAACATCCTGTACCTCAAAATTCATTTCTATATCATCGGAGTCTAATTTCGCCATATAAAAAATTTCATCTATTAATTGTTTTAAATTTCTTGATTTAGCAGAAATTATATCTAGATACTCTAGCCTTTCCTCTTCGCTAGTAGCGACCCCATCCTTCAATGCTTCCACATATCCTATTATGGAGGTTAAAGGCGTCCTAATATCATGGGATATATTAGACATTAATTTTCTTCTGGATTCTTCAACAATAATTTGATTTTCCCTTGTAGTCTGTAGTATTTCTATCACTCTATTAAATCTACATGCAATCTGGGAAATAAGTCCATCCTGTCTAACTAGTATCCTTGTATTAAGATTTCCAGAAATAACTCTGTCTAATTGCTGGTTAATCCTGTTAATCTTGCTGATTCCTTTATAATTTATACAAAGCTTGACCAAGGATACAAGTATTAACAAACCGTTTAGTAGGGTTATATATAGGTTTACAATATTAGAAAAATAAAGTAAACCAAATATAACACATGAAAGCAACAATACCATCCAATTTATAATAATACAAACTCTGTCTATTCCTTTCATGGCATCATTCTCCTATAAATTTATAACCAATTCCCCATACGGTTTGAACAAAACTTGGTTTTTCTGGATTTTCTTCGATCTTTTTTCTTAGTCTTCTTATATATACCATTACCGTATTATCATCTTCTATAAATGTATCATCCCAAACATTTTTGAATATCTGAGCCTTTGTAAATACCTGATTAGGATTATTGGCAAAAAATTTTAATAACTCAAATTCCTTTGCTGTAAGCTGAATCTCCTTTTTTCCTCGATATACTGCATAGCTTTTTAGGTTGATCTTCAAATCACCGAAAACCAAGGTAGATTTATTATGGGAATTGACCCCCGCACTTAATACTAAATATCTTCTTAAATGGGCATTTATCCTTGCAACGAATTCCGTCATACTGAATGGTTTTGTTATATAATCATCTGCCCCAATCCTCAGCCCTAGAACTTTATCAATCTCATCATCCTTAGCCGTCAGCATAACTATTGGTACATTAGTTTCATTTCTAAGTCTTTTGCAAAGCTCTATACCGTCAATTTTAGGCATCATAACATCTAAAATGATCAAGTGATACTTATTTTTTCTAAAAAGCATTAACCCTTCTTGTCCATCAGAAGCGGCATCAACATTATATCCTTCTCTCTCAAGATATTTAATCAATAAATTTAAAATTTCTGCTTCATCATCTACAACTAATATTTTTATATCATCCATCTTATCCCTCAATTCTCCTATTTAAATTATTTATGGTTTAAGGATTTGTAAGTATATTCTATATAGTAGTTAATTCCTGTATACTTTCAATTACTCTCTTCATATATAATTTAAAGGAGCTTAATTCTAAATAGAATCAAACTCCTTTAATAAATTATACTACAAAATATACTATAAATTATATAATCTATTATATTTATCTTCTAAATATTGAATAAAATATTTTGGATTAAGCTCTTCCCCAGTAACATCCTTAACAATCTCATTAGGCTTTTTCAAACAACCATACTTATGTATGTTTTCTCTTAACCATTCTTGTATCTTGTTAAATTCACCATTAACAAGAAGTCTATCTATATCTAAGGTTTTTCTCATAGTATATTCAAATTGTGAAGCATATGCATTACCTAATGCATATGAAGGAAAATACCCAAAAAGACCATCTGACCAATGAACATCTTGAAGGACTCCCATTTCATCATTTGCAGGTGTGATACCCAAATATTCTTCCATTTTTTCATTCCATATTTTAGGCAGGTCTTTTACCTCTATATTGCCTTCAATAAGCATTTTTTCTATTTCATAACGAACCATAATATGTAATGAATAAGTGAGTTCATCTGCTTCTATTCTGATTAAAGAATTTTCTATTTTATTTATAGCTTCATAAAATTCATTTAATGATACATTTGAAAGCTGATTTGGGAATATTTCCACTAACTTAGGATAAAAATATTTCCAAAAATTTATATTCCGTCCAAAAACATTTTCATACATCCTAGATTGGGACTCATGGATTCCCATGGAAGTTCCAGTCCCTAAAATTGTTTCAGCTATATTTTCCCCTATGTTTTGTTCATAAAGGGCATGCCCACCTTCATGGACAGTACTAAATATAGCCGATGTAAAGTTGTCCTCAAAATAATGAGTTGTAATCCTTACATCATTTTTAGTGAAATTTATAGTAAATGGATGTTCACTTTCCTTCATAATTCCTGCATCTTTATCAAAATTTATTTTGCTAAGAAGGTATTGTGAAAACTCTTCTTGTTTCTTTGGAGAATATGAATTTGTTAAAAAGTCTGCTTTAATTTTTTTATCACTATTTTGTATTTTCTTTACTAACGGAACAATATTCTCCTTCAATTCCCCAAAAAATTTATCTAATTTTTCAGTAGTCATTCCCGGTTCATAATCATCTAAAAGAGTATTATATGGATGATCTTTATATCCCCTATACTCAACAAATTTCCTTAAATAGCCGATAAGCTTTTCTAAATAAGGCTGGAATATTGAGAAGTCCGATTTATTTTTAGCCTCTTCCCATACTACATTAGCCTTACCTTTTAATTCTGCATATGCTCTATATTCCTCGGCGGGAATTTTTGTGAGTTTATCATAATCCTTACGAACTTCTTTCACAATAGCATTAGTTACGTCATCAAGCTCATGGGCATGTTTTTCCAAAACAATTAAACATTCCTTTGTATCATTGGAAGTAGTAAGTTTGAAAACTTCTCCAGCCAATATCCCTAGTATTTTCGATCGATTATCCACGCCTTTTTTTGGTGCGCCCGTAGCTCCATCCCAATATATAAGTGACATGGAATGATTGTAGGCTTTAATTTTTTCAAGTGTTTCATGGAATTGTTTTTTAACTTGCTCCAATTGCATAAGACTCCACCTCTCATATAAAAGATATTTTTACATGCTAAGATATAATACATTTCTATAATATATGATAATACAATTTTTTTTATATGTCTAATTTTTTTGATAAATAAAAATATTTAAATATATTTAAAACAGGCTGAATTAAAGGGATTGTCCTTTGAGACAATCCCTCTTCCAATAACTAGTCATTAATTTATTTTTTAAATTTTTATCTTGCAACCCTATTACGCCCAAAGTATTTAGCCTGGAAGAGTGATCTATCTGCCCGTCTTATAAGCTCTTCAGCAGAATGATATTTTTCAGGAAATAATGTCGATATCCCTAAACTAATAGTAACATATTCAAAAACACAGGAACTCCCATGCTTTATAGCCAAGGCTTCAACACTATTTCGTATCCTTTCTGCCACCGTAAAAGCTCCTTCCTTATCCGTCTCAGGCAATATCACAACAAATTCTTCACCACCATACCTAGCAACAAAATCCCCGGGTCTTCGGACAGATGAAGCAATGGACTTTGCCACCTGTCTAATGCACTTATCCCCCACTTGATGTCCATAATAATCATTAAATGCCTTAAAGTGGTCTATATCGATCATAATCAGCGATAAAGGTATATTTCTGCGTATTGCTCTTTCCCATTCAGTCTGAATAGTAGTTTCAAAACTCCGTCGATTTGAAACACCGGTTAGCACATCAATAGTTGATATATGTTCTAGCTCATAATTGAGTTCTTGAAGTAATGATAATTCATTAACCTTTTCTTCCAACACTCTTTTTTGCTCTTCAAGTAGTTGTTTCTGTTTTTGAAGCTCAATAAATACCTTTACTTTGCTTTTTAATATTAAGGGATCTATTGGCTTAAAAAGATAATCTACTGCACCTATTTCGTATCCCTTAAACATACACTTTTGATTCTTGTTTATAGCGGTAACAAATATAATAGGGATATACCTAGTACTTTCACTGTCTCTCATAAGCTCTGCGGTTTTAAAGCCATCCATATCGGGCATTTGTACATCCAATAATACAAGTGCGAAGTCATACTCAAGCAATAGACCTAGGGCCTCATTTCCAGATGCCGCTTTAACTATATTCAGGTCTAAACTCTCAAGTATACTTTCCAAAATAAACAGGTTTTCTGGTATATCATCAACTATTAATATATTCATTCTATCTTGGGATACCATATGTTTTCCCTCCCAAATATTTACTAAACCTATATTCATACTTTTGATAAATACCTTAAGGCAAAGGTGAAATCTTCATATCTTAATTAACACATTTATTTCTATTCCCCTTGGTTTCCGCTTGCTTACTTTTAAACGGCTCAATAAATAAATTTTTTAATAAAAGTTAATTCTTTAAATAAATACATAATTATTTGCTTGAATGTATAATTTTATATTTTTTAACTACATAAGTAAATTTTATCATTCATCAAAAGAATACACAATACTACAAAAAGTATAAATAATAAAAAGGGGCCAGTAATGGGAGGTATTGTGGAACAAAACTTTAAAGTTATTTAGCTAAAGAATAATGAAAAAAGGATAAGCATATAATTTAAAAGAAGATAAGCAAATGAGCAAATTGTATAATTGAGGAAATTGCATAACTCTTACTTGGCACAATTGCATATGCGAATATCATCCTTAATTTGAATATTTAAGATATAGTATATTTGGTGGTGTAGCTTTGAAGATTTTTAAACTACATGTAGTAGATGGTTTTTATAGAAAGTAATTATGCAATTTGCTCAATTACTTTCTACAGAAATCATCTACTATATATAGTTTTAAAAGCCAAAAAACCATACCATCAAATATGCTTATATCTTAAGTAATTAAATTAAGGATTATATTCCCATATTAGGCTTAGCCAAATCAGAGTTATGAAGTTTCATCTAATGGCTAAACATGTGGCTTTATTATTTATAACAATATAGAATAGATAGGAGGAATGAATTTTGAAAAAAATTATTAATAACCCTGAAAATGTGGTAAACGAAATGTTAGAAGGGATTGTAAAGGCACATCCCCAGTATGTAAAAAGAGTAGAAGGCTTTGACGTATTAGTTAGAACTAATCTAAGGGAAAAAGTAACTTTAGTCAGCGGAGGAGGAAGTGGACATGAACCCTCTCATGGAGGATTTGTAGGGGAAGGGATGCTAGATGCAGCTATAGCAGGAGAAGTCTTTACCTCTCCAACCCCAGACCAAGTATTTGAAGCGGTGAAAGCCGTTGATCAAGGAAAGGGAGTACTTTTAGTTATCAAAAATTATACAGGGGATGTTATGAATTTTGAAATGGCTGTGGAATTAGCTGATGCCGAGGGAATTAAAGTGGAAAGTGTTGTTGTGAACGATGATGTAGCTGTTGAAGATAGCACCTATACCACTGGCAGGCGAGGAATTGCAGGAACTGTTTTTGTACATAAGATTGCTGGAGCTGCTGCGGAAAAAGGATTGGAATTAACTGAAGTAAAACGAATTGCAGAAAAGGTTATAAAAAATGTAAGGTCTATGGGAATGGCTTTAACACCTTGCACCATACCAGCAGCTGGAAAACCAGGCTTTGAATTATCGGAAAATGAGATGGAAATCGGATTAGGAATACATGGTGAACCTGGAACCCATAGGGATGAAATAAAGAATGCCAAGGAGATTGCAGCACATTTAATGGATAAAATATTAAAGGATATGCAAATCAATGAAAATGGAGAGGTTGCTGTTTTGGTAAATGGTTTGGGAGGAACACCTCTTATGGAACTATATATCATAAATAATGAGGTAGATAAAATATTGAAAGAAAGAGGGATAAAAACCTATAAAACTATGGTTGGCAATTATATGACTTCAATTGAAATGGCAGGATTTTCTATATCATTATTAAGGGTTGATGGTGAATTAAAGGAATTATTAGATGAAAAAGCAAACACCCCAGCATTTAAGCAAATATAATGATTAAAAGATAATAATTTGCTGATAGACTATATTATAGGGATTCCAGTCAAAACTTTGATTTGAATTCCTATGGATAATCACTAACCGAGGAGGCATGGCATATATGATCACGACAGAATCGCTTATAAAGATATTAAGAAATATTGCTATAAAAATTCATGAAAACAAAGAACTATTGACCGAATTAGATGCCGCTATAGGGGATGGAGATCATGGCATTAATATGAATAAAGGATTTACTGCCGTATCAAAGAAACTAGAAGGACTAAAGACCGATGATTGTGGAGAGATTTTAAAAGTTACGGCTATGACCCTAATATCTACGATTGGAGGGGCATCCGGCCCCTTGTATGGAACTGCATTTTTGAAGGCATCAACAATAGCTAAGGGCAAAACTGAATTGGGTAAGGAAACAATTATAAAAATGTTTGATGAAGCTATTAAAGGGGTTGTAATGAGGGGAAAAGCTCATATAGGAGAAAAAACAATGCTTGATGCATTAATTCCAGCATATGAAGCATTGAAGGAATCCTTAGAACAAGGGCAAGAATTATCTATTGCATTTAATGAAGCTGCTGGTGCCGCTTATAAAGGTGTTGAAAGAACAAAACATATTATTGCTACAAAGGGAAGAGCTAGTTATTTGGGAGAAAGAAGCTTAGGCCATCAAGATCCCGGTGCAACTTCTAGTTATCTAATTCTAAAAACAATATCAGATACTTTAAGATAAGGGAGTTCTGAAAATGATAGGAATGGTAATTGTTTCACATAGTGAAAAAATAGCTAAGGGTATTGTAGAGCTTTGTAGTCAAATGGCTGACAAGGTCAAAATTGAGGCCGCAGGCGGGTCCGAGGATGGAAGAATTGGAACAAATGCTACAAAAATTATGGAAGCTATTGAAAAAGTATATAGTGAAGAAGGAGTTTTGGTGCTTGTAGACTTAGGAAGTGCCATTATGAGTACTGAGCTTGCTTTTGACCTATTGGAAGACAATATGGGGAAAAGGATAGTCATAGCAGATGCTCCAATTGTAGAGGGCAGTATTGCTGCGTCCATACAAGCATCCATAGGGGGTTCCCTAGAAGAAGTAAAAACTGCGGCAGAGAAAAGTAAAAATTTAACCAAAATATAAGCCCACAAGTATAGGAAGATTTATTAACACAAAAAATATTATGGTGATACCTTCATGTAGTATTAAATAAAATGACAAAATAAGATGTCTATCTTTATTATCGTAAAGATAGACATCTTATTATTTGACCAAATTGCATAATTATCTTTTGTAAAAAACCCTATATATAGTTTTACAATCTCAAAAGTCATATATGGATAAACAACATTTTTTATGGAATTTCTCCATTTATATCAGTCTTTATTTAATTCTGAAAAAATTTCCTTATATTCTTCTGGTTTAATGGATTGTTGTCCATCGCTTAAAGCATTCTGGGGATCGATATGTACTTCTATCATTAAACCATTTGCTCCACAGGCCAAGGCAGCCTTTGACATGGGCATAATGAGTTCTTTACGCCCCGTTCCATGACTTGGGTCTACTATAATTGGCAATCCTGTTTCCCCTTTCATAATAGGGACAGCAGCTAAATCTAGTGTATTTCTTGTATAAACCTCAAAGGTTCTTATGCCTCTTTCACAAAGTATGATATTTTTATTTCCATAAGCAGCTATATACTCAGCAGCCATTACCCATTCCTTTATAGAAGCACTCATTCCCCTCTTTAAAAGAACGGGCTTACTAATTTTTCCGACTTCTTTTAATAGGGAATAGTTATACATATTCCTTGATCCTATTTGAATAACATCGGAATATTCAACGATGGCATCCAAATTCTTCCCATCCATAAGCTCCGTTATGATGGGAGTTCCTATCCTTTCTCCTGCCAACTTTAAATATTCAAGGCCCTTTAAACCAAGTCCTTGAAATGCATAGGGACTAGTCCTAGGCTTAAAAACCCCTCCCCTTAATATATCCACTCCAACTTCTTTAAGGGCTAAAGCAGTTTCCATAACCTGCTCTTTGGATTCCACCGCACAGGGCCCGGCTATCATAACCGGAGGATTATTTCCTCCAATATTTAATTTTCCCACCTTGACTATCACTTGTTCTCCATTTAGGATTCTTTTATCTATCATAATCAATCTTCCTTATTTCTTCCCCTTCTAAATTTTTTAGTATCTGCTTTATATTTTCATTGTTAATATCAATATTTGGTGCAATCTCATATAGTGGAACCATTACAAAGGCTCTCTCCGTCATGCGTGGATGGGGTAAAGTAAGCCTTTCATCTTGGGATGTAAATCCTTCATATACTAATATATCAACATCTATAGTTCTTGGTCCCCATCTGATTATTCTTTTTCTTTTTAGTTTTTCCTCAATAGAGCCGCAAAATTCTAAAAGTTGATAGGGCTCCAAATTCGTTTCTATTTCCACAACTACATTTACAAACCAGTCTTGATCCTCATATCCCACGGGTTCTGTTTCATAGTACGAAGAAATATTTTTGACCTCTATTGATTTATGCTGTTTAAGCATGTCCACGGCACTATCAATATTTTCTTTCTTTTCACCTATATTACTTCCAAGACCCAAATAAGCTTTATGCATTTCTTATTCTCCTTATTTCTACTGCAAAATAGTCAAATATTCCCTTTACTGGAGCTTCAGGTTTTCTGATCTTGACACAAATCTCATTTACTGTTAAAAAATCCTCCAATATGGTCTTAGCTATGTTTTCAGCCAATGCTTCTATAAGTTTGAATCTTTTATTTTCCACAATGTCCTTAACCTTTTCATAGACTTCTCCATAATGTACTGTGTCCTCTACTCGGTCACTCAAACCAGCCTTCCTTAAATCCACAAAGATCTCTATATCCACAAAAAATTTTTGCCCCAATGTGTTTTCTTCCTGCAAAACACCATGATATCCAAAAAAGGCTAGATTTTTCATTATTATCTTATCCATATTAAAATCTCCTTATGATAGCATCAGTAACCTTAGCTGTTCTTACATTTTCTTTTATATCGTGTACCCTTACTATATCCATACCTTGCATTATTCCCATTACTGTAGTAGCAAGTGTACCTTCAACTCTTTCCTTTGGTGGCAGATCAAGTATTTTACCAATCATTGACTTTCTTGACGTGCCTAGCAAAGTTGGATAACCTAAATCATTAAGCTCTCCAAGCCTAGACATAACCACCATATTCTGCTCAGGAGTCTTCCCAAACCCTATACCTGGATCTAATATTATGTTTTCCCTTTTCACGCCAGCTTTTAAAGCTATATCTATGGACTTTTTTAAAAAACCACAAATTTCTTCCATAATATCATTTTTATATTCAGTACCATTTTGATTATGCATTGCAACAACTACAGCATTATACTTAGCTACTACTGATGCTAAGTCTGGGTCTCTTTGTAGACCCCAAACATCATTAATAATATGGGCACCGGCTCCTAAAGCTTTCTCTGCTACCTGAGCTTTATAGGTGTCTACTGATATAGGTACATCTACCTCTTTAACAAGCCTTTTTACAATGGGAAGTACTCTTCTCAATTCTTCCTCCCCATCTACTTCCTTAGACCCAGGTCGTGTGGATTCTCCTCCAATATCAATTATATGGGCTCCTTCCATGACCATTTCCTTAGCATGTTTTATGGCTTTCTCTACATCAATATACTCTCCACCATCTGAAAAGGAATCCGGGGTAGCATTTAATATACCCATTATAAAGGTACGGCTGCCTAGCTTCAATTCATGCTTGCCACATTTTATATCTATTCTTCTATGGAATTTATAATTTATATTTCTCATTTTATCCCCCATTATCTACCGAAATTTATCAATGACATAGCTTCTGCCCTGGCTTTGGCATCCTTATTGAATAATCCTCTCACTGCGGAGGTTACAGTTTTTGATCCCGATTTTTTTATACCCCTCATGGTCATACACATATGCTCTGCCTCTACAACAACTATCACGCCATGGGGGTCAAGCTTTTCCACAATGGTTTCTGCAATAGTTGCAGTAAGCCTTTCTTGAAGCTGTGGTCTTCTAGCAACGGTTTCAACGACTCTTGCAAGCTTGCTAAGTCCAGTAAGCTTGCCATTTTTAGGTAGATATCCGACATGGGCCTTCCCGAAAAAAGGAGCAAAATGATGCTCACACATTGAATAAAATGGGATATCCTTTACCAAAACTAGCTCTTCATGCTTCTCATCTTGAAAATATATTTCCAGATGCTTACCCGGATCTTCATTTAATCCAGCAAATATTTCCTCATACATATTTGCAATCCTTTTTGGTGTATCCTTCAATCCCTCTCTATCAGGATTTTCTCCAATAGCTGCTAAAATTTCTTTAACTGCCTTTTCAATTCTCTGCTTGTCCATATTTTTCCCTCTCTCCACTTCATATTAATAGAAACCTGTTTCTTTTCCAAACTTTTATAACTCCACCATAGGGCTCCAGTACATAATCAATTATTTCATTAAGTATTTTAAGCTTTTCATTTACCTCTTCTTCTTTAATAAACTCTATACATAAATTATATATAATATAGTCAAATTTTTGTATGCTTTTTAATATTTTTTTGTCCTTTGGTATCCAATAACCGTGAAGCTTATAATAGGAAGTTAAAGCATTATAGTAAAGATTATTCATTAAAAATTTTACACTTAATACATCTTTTTTTCTATTTAATATATCCTCAAAATTTTGATAGAGCTTGAATCTTATATAATCTATTTCATCCTTCTCTAATTTTTTTGGTCCCCTCATATATATATGTTTTATCTTTTCTAAAAGCTTTATTAAATTCTTATTAGTATTATATACAAATTTATAACTTTGTAGGGAATTTATTAAGAAGGGGATTTCATCGTTAATAGCTTTTTCAAATGATTTCAAGGACATATAGGATATATCAAATGATACACCCTCTATCCTAATCACTTCCCTTTCAAATTCATAGTCTTCATCTGTAATAACAAAAAGATCTATATCCCTCAAGGTATCTAAATATTCATTTTCTATCTTTACTCCTGCACCTATCATAAGTATGCTTAAAACATTTTCTCCCTTTAAAATACAATTTAGTTTCTCATAAAATATTTTTTCCGTTTCCATATACATCACCCTATAAAGCTTTCTTCCCCTATATTTTATATTTACTTAATCTGCAATGTTTATATTATTCCAAAGTATTTACACTTGAGCAAATTGCATAATTACTTTCTATAAAAACCATCTACTACATGTAGTTTTAAAATCCTCAAAGCTATACCATCAAATATGCTTATATCTTAAGCAATTAAATCAAGGATGATATTCGTATATGTAATTCTGCCAAGTAAGAGTTATGCAATTTCCTCACTTGATTATACATCTTTAAAATAATTGGGGTCAAACATAATATTGAATTGAATGACATTTATATTATTAATTAAACCAACAAATTTTTTGCATAAAAAAAGTGTAAGTGCTAAACATCATTATTTTGATGTCTTGCGCTTACATTTTTATCGTACCGAAAGCTATCCACCATATCGGATTCAAACTTCTTTATTATGATTCAATGCAATATAACATGCTCCTAAAATACCTGCATCATTTCCAAGCTGGGCTTGAACAATTCTTGTATATTCTCCATATGAGGGCATAACACGTTCTTTAAACAATTCATTTATATCATCAAGAAATGGCTTCCCTTGGTCAGAGATTCCTCCCCCTAAAACAATAAGCCCTGGATCAAATATATGGGTTATATTAACAAGACCTGTAACAATATGATTTAAAAATTCTTTATATGATTCTATTGCCCTCTCATCACCATTTTTAATTTTATTAAAAATATCCTTACCGCTCAAACTTTGTTCAGATAGACCTGACTTTAATGTATAGTTTCTTATCAATGCAGCGGTGGAGGCATATCTCTCAAAACAGCCTTTGCTGCCACAGTTGCAATCATCTCCGGATTCATTAATGATCATGTGCCCTACTTCTCCCGAGCCTCCCATAACTCCTTGGTAAAGCTCATCATTGATTATTATAGCTCCACCTACTCCAGTTCCAAGGGTAATACATACAAAGGTACTTACCCCCTTGCCTGCACCCTTCCAACTCTCTGCTAACGCTGCAGAATTTACATCATTCTCGACAAAACACTCCAGTCCAGTTTTAATTTTTACTTCTTTGGAAAGCTTTGTGCCCGTATATCCTGGTAAATTTTCACTTGCAAATATTATTTCTCCATTTTTACTGTCAACCTTGCCAGCAGTACTGATACCTACAGAATTAATATTATGATACTTATTTAATTCATTTATTTGCTTTATAATTAATTTTGGTATTTCTTCTTTACAATTATTCCTTGGTGTGTTTAATTTTGATTTAGCTAGAATCTCTCCTTGCTCATTTACCACTCCATACTTAATAAAAGTACCTCCGATGTCAAAACAAGCTACCTTTCTCATGCAACTCCTCCAATAAATATATAAGTTATAATCTAAACTTTACTTGCTCCCGCCATATCATTTTTTATATTATCAATAATATCCCTTGCCTTCTTGATGAGATCATAATCTGCTCTTTCCACCACAAATTCACTCTCCGGAGTATCCATTCTTTTAATACACTCTCTATATTCCATTTGACTACCAACATTCACCTTGCCGGACAAATGGTAATGAGTACATTTGGTTATTTTATACATCTCTTTTATATTGCCAGCATTTATTCCACAACCGGGCATAATGGTTATGGAGTCGCCAAACTTTTCTTGTATCTTTGCGATGTAATCTGCACCCTTTAACGCATTTGACCCTTGTCCTGATGTGAGAATTCTGCATATTCCCATTTCAATAAGACTAGGAATATCTTCTATAGGATTTTTTGCATCATCGAAGGCTCTATGAAGCACTACCTTAAGGGGGTATGCAACCTTTACAAGTTCCCTCATCCTATCAATATCTATCCTACCATCAGACAATAAAATACCAGTGACAATACCATCAAATCCAATTTGTTTTGCAATACTGATATCCTGCTTCATTGTTTCAAACTCATTATTATCGTATAAAAAATCTCCACTGCGAGGACGTATCATGACAAAAACTTCTATATCTTTAATTTCCTTTGCTCTCTGCATTAGCCCATAGCTTGGTGTCAATCCACCTATATTTAGGGCAGAACATAATTCTATCCTATCAGCTCCGGCATCTTTAGCTGTCATCATAGATGTATAAGAGTCAACACATACTTCTAATATCATAGGCTTATACCCCCTGTGGTATCAAATTATCCAAGGCGTTATATTCAAAGTCACTATCTAATGGAAATATTGGTCTCTTGACTTTTCTATAATCAAGGGTTTTTAAATCTTCATTTGTACTTCCCTTAGTAAGTGCCATTATACTACGTTTAGCTACTAAGCTCTGCTGATGTGTAAGATATCCAAGTTTACAAACTACTATTTCTGCCTCTTTAGGATCAACTCCTAAATCCGTAAACATCTCAGGTAATGTATATCCCACATGGGCCTCAGCAATTACTATATCCACTCCACAGCTACTAAACAACGCCAAATCTCCTTTAATCATTCCTTCCCTAGACCAATCCTTAATATAAGCCTTGACTGTTCCAGTTGCAGTAATAGGAGATGTAGTCACTGTATCAAATTTTGCACCGAATGTAAGTGTTATATCCTCACCTACTCGTCCCTCACATTGTTTTGTAGCTATTGGGTCATATATTCCACCATATATTACAGGTTTTTTGAGGTTATTGGTCCTATCATCGGACATAATTAATTTTAAAAAATCAGTACAATCAGAAGATGCCCCAGCGGTTGGATTGTCTCCAGAATCAGAGATATAAATAGGTAGTTTACCTTCTTTTACGGCCTCAAAGGCAACATCTAAAGCTTCCTTTTCATGATATGTTTCTGTATGGAAACAAAAATCATCCTTTTTAGACCAAATAAGCTGTGCCAATCTTACTGCTTCTTTTTGAGCTAGCTCATGGTCGCCATCTGCAACTACGTAAACAGCAATAGAACTATCTTCGTTATCCGCCCAAGGAAAACCCATTAAATATGAAGCGGCCAACACACCTTCTTTTTTCTCACATTCTCTGAGTGCTTCTATAAGTTCTATCATTGGCTCCACATTAGTTGACGACTGTTCTCCAGCAATCAAAATTGGCACCCTAACCCAAGCTGATTTTGCATTAACATTATTCTCAAGGGCATCTATTGTCATCTTTGCAGCATGTTCACCTGTCTCAAAGCAATCGGTATGGGGGGCACATTTATATCCTACAAAACCATCACAATTATCATGCATTCTTTTAGTCATAGTGGTGTGCATATCAAGGGAAGAAAAGATAGGTATATCGGGAAATATACTCCTTAATTCTTCCAGAAAATATCCTTCTGCCTCTCCTTGCCCCTTAACTCTCATAGATCCATGTAAAGAAAGGGTTATAGCATCTAGGGGAGCCTCTTTTTGAGCTGCCTTTGCTCTCTTTATAATCTCGTTTTTTATCTTCATATAGAAATCATGATCTATCTCACCATTAGGAACTGCTCTAGCAAATACAGTGGGAATTATTTCATATCCTTTTCCCTGTAAAGTCTCTATAATTCCTGTTAATGAGTTGTTTCTGCGTAGATTATTAAAAACATCGTTTCCATATGTCACATTAAAATCTTTTTCACCAGCTGTTATTGGATTAAAGGAATTTGATTCGTGATGCATCCCTGCAATTAAGATTCTCTTCATTATAATTCATCCTCCATTCATTATGATGTCTTTAAATGACATGCAACTTTATGTCCAGGCTCGACTTCCAAAAGAGGTGGCATTGTTTTAAAACATTCATCCTTTGCATACATACATCTAGTACTAAAAGGACACCCCTTCGGCATATCAATAGGACTAGGTATATCCCCCTTTAATATTATACGCTGTCTTTTATGGGTAGGATCTGCAATAGGTACAGCCGATAATAATGCTTGTGTATAGGGATGTAATGGATTCTTATATAGTTTTTCCTTAGTGGTTATTTCCACCAAATATCCAAGATACATTACACCAATCCTATCGGATATCATCTCTACTACACTTAAGTCATGGGATATAAATAAATAAGTTAAATTAAATTCTTTTTGTAGCCTCTTAAATATATTTATTACCTGGGCTTGTATTGAAACATCAAGAGCTGATACAGGCTCATCGGCAATTATGAGTTGGGGATTAACTGTTAATGCCCTAGCTATACCTATCCTCTGTCTTTGTCCACCTGAAAACTCATGGGCATAGCCCTGTGCATGTCTTTCATTAAGTCCTACGGTTTCCAGAAGCTTTATAACAGTATCGTATCTTTCCTTTTTGGACATATCCGTATGTACCAATAAGGGTTCCCCTACTATATCTTTAATTTTCATTCTAGGATTAAGACTACCGTATGGATCTTGAAAAACCATTTGCATCTTTTTCCTAATAGGTCTCATTTGTGTAGGCGAATAATCGGTTATATTCTGATTTTCAAACCAAACTTCTCCAGAATCTGCATTTAATAGTTTATTAAGGATTCTACCCATGGTACTCTTGCCGCATCCACTTTCACCTACAATAGAAAGAGTCTCGCCACTTTTTATATCAAGAGAAACCCCATTTAAAGCATGTACATATTTGTTCTCTCCAAATAATGTCTTTGATGCCAGAAACGTCTTATAAATATCCTTTAATTGAATAAGAGGATTACTCATTAGTCTCACTCCTCCCCTGTATTAGATGACAACGACACTGCCTATTATCACCTACAGCAGTAAGCTTAGGCTCTTCTCTATGGCATATTTCCATTGCTTGACTACATCTTGGCGCAAATTTACATCCCTTTGGCATTTGAGACAAATCAGGAACTCTACCAGCAATATATGGTAATTCATCTACATTTCTTCCTATTCTAGGTACAGATGCGATTAATCCCTTAGTATAGGGATGTAATGGATTGCTGAATAAAGTAACAACGTCAGCCATCTCTACAATCCTACCACAATACATAACCATCACTCTGTCACACATTTCAGCAACTACACCTAAATCATGGGTAATAAGTAATACCCCAATTTTATTTTTTTCTTTTAACTCCACCATTAGCTCCATAACTTGTGCTTGAATTGTAACATCTAGGGCTGTTGTAGGTTCATCTGCAATTAACAACTTGGGATTACAGGACATTGCCATGGCTATCATTATTCTTTGAGACATACCACCTGATAGTTGATGAGGATATCTATTCATCACATCTTCTGGAACAGGTATTCCCACCCGCTTTATCATGTCGATAGCATGTTCTCTTGCCCTACTATTATCATATTTCAAATGAAGCTTTGTACACTCCATAAGCTGTTCACCAATTTTTAATACCGGATTAAGGGATGACATAGGATCTTGAAAAATCATGGCTACATCTCTACCCCTAATGTTTTTAATTTCATGTTTATTCATTTTTAATAAATCTTTATTTTCTAATAATATCTCCCCAGCTGCTACATTACCATTCTCCGGTAATAGTCCTAAAACAGATAAGGATGTAACCGATTTCCCACTGCCGGACTCACCAACAAGTCCAACAATTTCTTCCTTTTTTACATAAAAAGATACATCATTTACTGCAACGAGGCTTCCTTTATCCGTATGAAATTCTGTTTTTAAATTCTTTACATCTAATAATTTTTCTGACACCATTTCCCCTCCTTAATCTAGTTTAGGGTCTAGAGTGTCTCTGAGCCCATCACCCAATAAATTAAAAGCTAACACTGTAAAAAATATCATAAGTCCTGGATATAATAACATATGTGGTGAAACTCCAATATAATCTCTACCCGTTGATAACATAGCACCCCAGTCAGGATTAGTCGGACTTGCTCCAAACCCTAGAAAACTAAGGGAAGCTGCGGATATAATAGCAGTACCCATTCTCATTGTATAAGCAACTATAAGTGATGGTAGAGTGCCAGGGAAAACATGTTTTACCAATAGTCTAGTGTCGCTTACACCAATTGATCTACTAGCTTCTATATATAGAAGCTCCTTTATTGATAATGTAGAACTTCTAATAATCCTAGTAAAGGTTGGTATACCATAGATTGATATTGCTATAACCACATTGGTTAA
Organism: Maledivibacter sp.; assembly: GCA_025210375.1. NCBI lineage: Bacteria > Bacillati > Bacillota > Clostridia > Peptostreptococcales > Caminicellaceae > Maledivibacter > Maledivibacter sp. The sequence goes on from JAOASB010000019.1 coordinate 102,468, forward strand.
GCCTGGTCCTATTATGGCAACAATGCCTATGGCCAATAGAAGACCTGGAAATGAGAATAAAATATCACAGAATCTCATTATTAGACTCTCTAATAAGCCTCCATAATAGCCTGCAATAATTCCTAGGATAGAACCAATAATAGCACCTGTAGTAACAGCTGTTAATGCAACGGATAATGATAATCTCGTCCCTGTGATAATGCGACTGAATACATCTCTACCATATTCATCAGTGCCAAATAAATGTTCTGAATTTGGAGGGCTCAACAAATTGTCATAATCAGTCGCAGAGATATCATATGGTGTAGGCTGAAAAACAGCTAAAATTAATAGAAAAATTATGAAGCCTAGGGATACCACGGCAGACTTCTTTTTAAAAAACTTCCTTGAAAACTCCTTTATAGGATTTTCTATTTTAAAATCTTCATATTTAACTTCTTCCATAATCATTTCTCCTTATTGATATCTAATCTTCGGATTAGCTACTCCATAAAGCACATCCACAATTAAATTAATTATAATAAACTGAAATGTAAATATCAGCATAACAGTTTGAACAACTGTATAATCTCTAAATAATATTGAATCTATGAGTAGTCGTCCAAGTCCAGGTATTGCAAAAACCGTTTCTATTAGTACTGATCCTGCTAATAGAAAGCCAAACTGTAGCCCCACTATGGTTATTACATCTACAAGGGAATTTCTAAGGGCATGCTTATTTATAACAATAAATTCGCTCAATCCCTTTGCCCTAGATGTCCTAATGTAATTTTCCTTTAATATTTCAATCATTGATGATCTGGTGTAACGTGCTATCATAGCTGTAATACCTGCACCTAATGTGATTGAAGGTAATACATAGCTTGAAAGTGAATCTACTCCTGTTGTGGGAAACCAACCAAGCTTTACTGAGAATATTTGCATAAGCATAAGACCTAGCCAAAAAAGTGGAAGGGATATACCCGATGATGCAGCGATCATAACGATATAGTCAATTAATTTTCCACGCTTAATAGCAGATACTACACCTATACTTATTCCTGCAATCACAGACCATACTATAGAGAATATCGCAAGAATTAAAGTAGGTTTCATCCTTGGCATTATGACTTCCCAAACCGGTAGTCCTGTTTTAATTGATTTTCCCCAATTACCTGTCAATATTCCAACCATAAAATTCTTATATTGTACAATATAAGGATCATTTAGACCTAGCTGTTCTCTCATTATCTCTATCTCTTCTAAAGTTGCTTTTTGTCCTGCTACAATCCTAGCCGGATCCCCTGGTATCAAATGAATAAACATAAATATTATAATTGATACCACTATCATTAAGGGAATTATATTTAAAAGTCTTTTTAGGACATATTGTTTCACTTTTTCCCCCACTCTCTATTGAAATTTAAAGAGCAGTTAAATTGCTTTAACTACTCTTAATTTTATTCACTATTTACTAGTAGCTGCGTCTATAGCTTTTATGCCGCCACTTGGATCAACGAAGATTCCTTGTGTAGTATTTCTCTTAGCTGATAATAATACATCTGATCCCATGAATATCCATGGTGCATCATTCCAGATAACTTGTTGTAGTTCTTCATATATTTTAGCTCTTTTTTCAGGATCTACCTCTGTAGCACCTGCATCAATAAGTTCATCTGCCTTAGGGCTCATGTAGTATGATACATTAGGAGCTGTTGGAGGTATATTAGCACTATGGAATAATTTAGTAGTTGCACCATCGAAATCAAAAGCTGACCAGCTTACATACCACATATTAACTTTAGATTCCTCTGGAGTTTGAGGTGAATAAATAGACTCTGATAGAGTTCCCTCTTCCATTGGAACAACTTCTACCTCTATACCTATCTGAGCTAATTGCTGACTTATAAACTGCATACCTTTCATATTTTCAGTATCGTTTGGAGCCCAAATATGAGTTTTAAATCCATCTGGATATCCTGCCTCAGCCATAAGCTTCTTAGCTTTTTCTAAGTCATATTCATACTCTGGCTGAGCTACATGATAGTTTATAGTTGAAGGTACATGGGAAGTAAGTGGTACTGCATAACCAGACTTAACAACTTTAGCATAAGCTTTTTTATCTATAGCATGGTTAATAGCTTGTCTAACCTTTACATTTGAAAAAATATCCTTTGACATATTTAAGAATGTGAATCTTGCGATAGTAGAAGGGCCTTCTATTATTTCTATATTCTTGTCACCTTCCACAGCCTTAACTTGCTCTGTAGGCATTGGATAGATATAATCCGCCTCACCTGTTTGTAACATTGCTATTCTAGCACCATTCTCAACAACAGGTTTGAATGTAAGGGTATCAATCTTTGGTCCTTCTCTCCAATAGTTTTTGTTGGTTCTTACAACCATCTTATCTCCTGGAGTCCACTTTTCAAATACATATGGACCAGTTCCAACTGGGTTGGTAATAATTCCATCATTTCCATACTTCTCAAGGGCAGTTGGACTAATTATTGAAATAGATGCAATTCTATTAAGCATTGGTGCAAATGGAGTATCTAATTTAATTAGTAATGTATATTCGTCTATTACTTCTGTACTAACAACATGTAAAAGACTTCTACGTCTTCTTAAGTTATTATCTTTATTGCTAATTCTATCAAAGTTAGATTTAACGGCCTCTGCATTAAGTGCAGTTCCATCATGGAATGTAACTCCTTCTCTTATATGGAAGGTATATTCCAGTCCATCCTCAGACACTTCATAGCTTGTAGCTAAAGTAGGCTCTAAAGTCATATCTAGCTTATAGTCATATAGTGACTCATACATTGTACTAGCTGCTGATCCTGATAAAGTATCTGATATATCGTGTGGATCAAGGGAAATAATTTCGGCATTAACTGCTATTGTCATATTAACATCTTCATTTTCTGCTGCTGTGTTTTCCTTTGTCTCTTCCGGTGCCTTAGCTACTTCTTGGTTATTGCTAGAACATGCAACAACGGAAATAGACAATATAATTACCATAAATAAAGCAATTAGTTTTTTCATAAACAAGTCCCCCTCTAAATTTCTTCAGTAATGTTCATAGAATTAACGAAAACATTGTGTTTCAGAAGTTTATTTCTTGTTATCCCTCTGAATTATTTTAATTTCAACCTATCATGTTGCAGCTTTTTTAATTTCACCTCCTGTATACATCATTTATAATATATGCTACTAAAACCTAAATTTTCTATATTTAATATCAAAATAAACTATGTCATTTTAATATAAATATTGAGTATAGGGTCCTCATAGTATAAGTTAAAGTCTATACTAAAATCCCTATAGAAAATATAAGTAAATAGTCTAAAGCCAAACCTTATAAAGCCTCTAGTCAAAACTTCAATTTATACATATGTAAATTTTTAAATATCCAGACTCAAACAAACATCTAAAGCTAGGATCGCTGGCCCAATAATATCCGACTCACTTTTTAACTCGGAATACAATATTTTAAAAGTTCCTCTAAGAGGGGCCCAAATAGATGTTTTACATTTTTCCTCAACTTCTTTGATTATTTCTGGATATGCTTCAACTAAACTTCCTCTTAAAACTATAGTGTCGGGGTTATACATACAAACTATATTATTGATAGTTATACACATGTATGTTACAGCACGCTCTAAAATGCTTTCTGCCCAACTTTCTCCAATACTTGCCGCCTTAAATATTTCTTTTACATCAACTATCTTTCTTACTTTATTTGCTTCTTCAATTAGATTATCTTCAACTATAAATGTTTGAAGGCATCCACGTCTTCCACACTCACATAAAATCCCGTTTGGATCAATGGTTATATGTCCTATTTCTCCTGCGATATTTGTCACGCCTCTGAATATTTCACCATCTATTATTAGGGCTGATCCAACACCCCTTCCAAAGTTAACCAAAGCCGTCTTTCCTGAATTTTTTCCTACTCCATACAAACTTTCAGCTAAAGCCTCCAGCTTTACATCATTATCTACTATTGTTTTAATATTTAGTTTCCCCTCAATGGCTTGTGCCACGTTTACGTTTTCCCAGCCTAAAGGTGCTGAAAAAACAACCTCACCATTCTTAGAGTTAATGATACCAGGCAAGCTAACACCTATACCTATAATCTTCGAGGAATCTATTTTAGAATTCTTAATGGTATCACTAATAAGACTACAGGCTTTATCTATTAGTGTATCTGAACATATATCCTTGGGGTTAAGTTCAATCTTATTCTTGTATAAGATTTCACCTCCAAAATTTACAATTCCCACATTAATAATATGCTTGTTGATATATACACCTATGGTTATCACAGATTCTAAATTTAAATCTAATAGAATTGCTTTTCTTCCAACTCCCCCCGAGGAGGTTTCTGTTTCTCTAACTAATCCTAAATCAATCAACTTCCCAACAATTCTACTAACAGAAGTGGGACTCATGTTTGTTATCTTAACAATTTCTGCCCTGGATATAGAGCGTCTATTCCTAATAATATCTAGAATCATTTTTAAGTTATTTTGTTTTATATACTCTTGATCCCTTTTCTTTATTTTTTTCATATTCTACTCTCCAAATCCGAAGTTTATAACACCATATTATCAATTAATCTAATTTAACACTTAATTTTCATATTTGAATCAAATTATATACAAATTATGGATTTATATAGATATATTTTCTTCACTGATGTTATTAATATAGTATAATCATACCTTTTCTATATATGGCTGTCAATGTCCAATTATTATTTTATTTCTAAATATTTAGAAATCCTCATTTGTACAATTCTAAATTGTAAAGTGCCTTCATTTCTTTCATCAACTCCATGGTGAATCCATTAATTTTCAAGTCAAATTCTTTATCTTCCAGTAAACCTACAGGCATAATATCCATCAATGAATTAGTTAGAAAGATTTCATCGGCAGTGTATATATCCCGTTTTTCATATTCACCGATTGCCAGCTTTAACTCAAGATTATTTATTATCTTAATAACCTTATCCCTAAGTATTCCAGATAAAATGCCACACTCAATACTAGGTGTATAAACTGTTTTGTTTTTAATAAAGAAAACATTAGATATGGTTCCCTCGCAAACCCTTTGATTTATATTTAAAAATATGGATTCATCAAATCCCCTTTCCTTAGCTCTTTGCCTCTCCAATAGATTTTCTAAGTAGTTATTGGACTTAATATAAACAATAGGAGAGTAGGGGTTTCTTCTAATATCAGCAAAGCAAAGCTTAAATCCTTTTTTGTAGTTCTCCTCCGTATAGTTATTTTGCCTAGTAGTAATTAAAAGGCAAGGGTCATTATTGTTTTTAAAATAGGAAATTTTCAAACCACCATTTCTCAGTTTGTTTTTTTTAATTAACTCCTCACAGTAACCTTTTATAATGTCTTCATTGTATATAAATCTAAGTTTCAGAATATCAATTCCCTTTTCCATTCTTTCTATATGCTCTTTTAGAAAAAATATTTTTCCTTCATAAACCTTAATGGTTTCAAAAAGTCCATAGCCATAAGAAAAGCCTTCATTGAGTGGTGATATATGGACGTTATCAATATGAATTAATTTCCCATTTAAGCATGTATACATAATAACACTTCCAATTCAAATCTATTTACTATTCAATGCCATCATTAAGGCCTTTGCCTTGTGGAGGGTTTCTTCATATTCTAGCTCTGGATTGGAATCCCAAACTATTCCTCCTCCTACCTGAAAATATGCTTTCCCATTTTTACATAGTATAGTTCTGATAACTATATTAAGGTCTATTTCACCGTTAAATCCTATATATCCAATAGACCCAGTATAAACATTTCTTTGGGTTGGTTCCAGTTCATCTATTATTTCCATTGCTCTAATCTTAGGGGCTCCAGTAATTGATCCACCGGGAAAGGTAGAAGTAATAACATCTATTATTTGGCATTCATCCTTCATCTCCCCAATCACTGTTGATACCAAGTGGTATACCGTGGGATACTCTTCTAAATGAAAAAGCTGTGTTACCTCCACGGTTCCCGTTTTAGATATCCTCCCTAAATCATTTCTTTCAAGATCAACTATCATGAGAAGCTCAGCTTTATCCTTTTCACTGGACAATAGCTCTTTTCTATTTCTTATATCCTCATCTGAGTTTTTACCCCTTGGTCTTGTTCCCTTTATGGGTCTGGTTTCAACTCTTTTATCTTTGATCCTTATAAATCTTTCAGGGGAACTGCTTACAATGTGTCCTTCACCAAAATCTATAAAGCTCGCAAAGGGAGCTGGATTTATGGTTCTAAGCTTTCCATAAAGCTCATAGGGACTAGTATCTAATCCACATTCAAATCTTTGAGTGAGATTTGCTTGGTATATATCTCCACATTTTATATAATTCTTCAACTTTTCAAGGGCTTTAATATAGCTCTCTCTAGTAAAATTCGATTTGAAATCCTTTCTATTTTCCTCATATTCAATATTTATGTTAATTCTTTTGCCTTCCCCAGCTTTAATTGTTTTAATTATGGGATCTATAACCTTTCTAGCTTCATCCTTTATTCCAAGTGAAGCCACAAAGACCTTGTTTCTTCTATGATCGATTATAACAATACCATCATAAAACCCTAAAAAACAATCGGGTATATCTACATCATCCACTGCTGTTCTTGGAAGTTTCTCTATCTGGTGACATAGATCATAACCAAAGTACCCAACGACTCCTCCAATAAAGGGAAGGTCACATTTATAGTTCATATCATATTTAGCCAGTAATTTATTTAATTGAGCAAAGGGATTGCCCTTAAAACTCTTGATTTCTTTATCTTCTATAATATCAATATTTTCGTCTTTAGATTTAAAGACTATAAAGGGATCGAACCCAATAAAAGAATATTTTCCCAAGTAGTCATGATCCATTCCACTATCTAAGAAAAAACTGTAGGAATGATCTTTAAATAAAGAATAAAGCTCAAAGCTATTAAGATCTGTTTCAATTTCTTCAATTATAAATTTCTTCATCATATGCTCACCTGCTTATCATAAACTTTTTAGCTTCCCTTAAGAAATTTTCTAAAAGCTCCATTCCCATTTCTGTAAGTATTGCTTCTGGATGGAATTGAACACCCTCTATCAAATATTCTTTGTGCCTTATTCCCATTATTTCTCCTTCAAAGGTTTCAGCAGTTATTTCAAAGCACTCTGGCAGACTCTGTCTTTCTAAAACCAATGAATGATATCTCGTAACCTTAAGGGGATCATTTAATCCTTTAAATACCCCCTTATTTGTATGTCTTATAGGATGTACCTTTCCATGAACCGGTTGAATAGCCTTTATAACTTTTCCACCAAATACTTGTCCAATAGTCTGGTGTCCTAAACATATACCTAGTATAGGAATTTTTCCTTTAAATTCCTGCACTACATCCATACATACTCCCGATTCATTAGGTGTACATGGCCCTGGTGATAAAACTATCATCTGTGGTCTCAACCTATGGATTTCATCTATATCTATCCCATCATTTCTATAAACTAAAACATCTTCCTTTAAGCATTCTAGATACTGAACAAGGTTATAGGTGAAGGAATCGTAGTTATCTATCATCAATATCAAAATAATCTCTCCTCTTTTTAAGCATAAATCTATATTAGATTATATATTCCAAAAATATCCTAGGTCAAATAGTAAGTTTTAAATTCTATAAGGGTTTGCCAAAGTCTATTTAATATTAGATAATATCATTATGATAATTTTTTATATACAATCAAATAATTTGGAGGTTCAATATGAATATAGGATTTACTCTAGATGAAAAAATTTTTGATAGAATCCCACCTAATGAATTACTATTTAAAACAAATGAAATGGGTGCTTCAAGTATAGAAGTTAGTCCAGATAAAACAATATTACCTGGAAGTAACTATTGTGAAATAGCGAAGCTTTGTGATGAACTAAATATTGAAACAAATTATCACGTTCCATACTTTGCCCATGATTTCCTATATGAAATAATGAATTTTAATGAATACAGGAAAGATATCAAATGTAAATATGAATCCTTAGTATCTATTATTTCTGATATGCAAAGTATTATATGCAAGCCATCTATATTAACCATCCATGGAGCAGTTTATAAAGACCCCGCAAACAAGGAAAAAGCTCTTTATAATACCCTTAGCTTCCTTGACTGGTATTTGAATTTCTTAGATAAAAAAAATATTCAGCTTGAATTAGCTATAGAAACACTTAACAAAAATGAAGCTGCAATCGGAAGTTCTAGAGAGGATATAGTATATATATCCAGTGAATTCAAGGGTTCTCAGCTAGGTGTATGCCTTGATATATGCCATGATTCATTTAATTATTACCCGGGAAAAGCCCCCCTTGATAATGCCTTTTATGAAAATATAATCTATAGCCATATCCATGGAATAGATATAAAAAAGTCAATATCCCATATTTCCCTTAAAAAAAGTGATATTGATTTCAAAGAACAGATTGATTTTTTATTACAAAATAATTATAGTGGGATTATAAATTTAGAGCTTTTAGTTAATTTTTGTGGAGATAGTTATTTAAAGGATTTGTTTAATGATATAGATTATATTAAAAATCTTATAAATGTACGCCAATAAAACCTAGGGAACAAAAGCAGTCCCTGAGGTTTCCCCTTGGTTCCCTTTACAAACCCCGTTTTCTCCTATTAGGGTAAAAAAGTCTATTTTCTTCTATCACCCTAATAGGATAACCCATCAACTTCCCCTTTGCTATGCCCTTTTATCTCCACAACGACCTTATGGGGTAAACAAACAAGTATTTCTCCTGGTTTACTTATGGGCCCGTCTTTAACACAAATTTTATCGGGACAATCCGCATCTACTATTCCAACCATTCCATTTTCAATTTTGATAATATTTATACCTAGCTCAGTTTTAACAGTAAATTCTTCCCCATCCGATGCAGCATCAAGGGGGATTGTCTTTATCAATTCTCCATCCACATAAATATGCACGTATTTTTCTTCATAGCTTTTATCATTAAATATTTTCAAAACACCTAATGAAGCTATGGAAATGACAATTATTACAGCTATTATAATTACATCCAGACGTTTCATTTTGTTTCCTCTTTCCTATGATTTAGGTATCTTAATTCTAAAGGCCGCCCCAAGGTTTTCATGGTTATAGGCATAAATAGTTCCTCCATGGCCTTCGACTATTGCTTTGGTTATTGCCAATCCTATTCCACTTCCGCCTTTTTTACCCTTATAAAATCTATCAAATATCTTTTTTTCTTCATCGTTCTTAAAGCCTTGTCCATCGTCCATTACTTCTATTAATGTATATTTTCTCACATCTTCTATTTTAACAAATACTATCCTATTTCCATATCTGATCCCATTTCCTACTAGATTTATGAAGGCTCTTTTCATTTTTTCCTCGTCATAGTTGCCTAGTTTTACGCCTTCAGCTTCTAAACGTATTTCTATTCCCTTATCTAATGCCAATGATTTAACGGTCTTTATAGCATTATTTGCAATCTGAACTAAGTCAACTTCTTTAAGCTCAAATATCTCCTCCACATTTTCAAGCTTAGTTAAATAAATAATTTCATCTACTAATTTTTTCATTCTTTGACTCTCTTCAATAATAATATCTAGACTTTGATTTATATCGTCTCCTTCTATTACGCCATCCTTAATTCCCTCTGCATAGCCCTGGATGGACATAAGGGGGGTCTTAAGCTCATGGGAAGCATTCTGAAGAAACCTTCTCTGCCGCTCATCATAACTCTTTAGCTTATTAGCCATAATATTAAAGCTATTAGCCAATTCTTCTATTTCATCATTAGTGTTAATATATATTTTTTCATCAAAGTTTTTAACTGAGAAATTATTCATTTTGTTTCTAAGCCTCATCAATGGTTTAACTAAACTTCTTTCTAAAAATAAGCTGACAATAAGGGCAACCCCTGCTGCAACTAAAAAGCTTTTCAAAAGCATACGAAGCCTTACACTATTTAGTCCATTTAATTCCATTACCCTTGTCAGCAATACAACATAACCCATATTTCTGCTGTTATTTCCCTTTATGGGCACTTTAACAGTGACATACCCCTTTTCTTCAAACTCTTCTGCTTTTCTAAGCATTGCTAACATTTTTTTGTCACTACCATTGAAACTCGTATATATTGTATTCCCATCATTGTCCAAAACTATAATCCTAGCGTCTATATGCCGTCCTAAAATCTGTAAAGACCTGTTATTTGCTAACTTTTCTTTGATCCTTTCTCTCCGAAAAGGTATTCTTGATAGATTTTGAGCAATCTTTTTACCCTCCACTAAAAGTTCTTTTTTAGCTTGATCTACTAGATAATTTGTCAATATACTCTTAAAGGTAACTCCAACTACTAAAAAGGCTATGATTAAAACTAACATATAGCTTAATATAAGCTTCTTCCCTATTTTCCCTCTTTTACTCACTAATTTTATATCCATATCCCCACACCGTACTTATCTCAAGATGAGAATCCACATTTTTTAGTTTCTTTCTTATTCTCTTTACTAAGTCATCAATTACTCTTAGATCACCTAAATAATCATAGCCCCAAACATTTTCTATTAATTGCTCCCTTGTAAAGGGAATATTTTTATTTTTAATGAGAAACTCAATAAGTTCATATTCCTTTGTGGTTAACTTTAATTCTTTACCATCTTTTTCCGCAGTTCTTCTTTTTATATCGATAACTATATCCTTTGACTTTATTACCTCTTCAAGCCTTTCATTTTTCCCCATCCGACGGAAAATATTTTTTATTCTAACAACTAGTTCCCTTGGACTAAATGGCTTTGAAAGATAATCATCCCCGCCAATCTCTAAGCCTAATATCCTATCAAATTCTTCGTCCTTGGCGGATATAAATATTATGGGAATATCGCTTGTCTTTCTAATCTCTTTACAAAGCTCTATACCATCTATACCAGGCATCATTATATCAAGAACTATTAGATCCGGGCATAGCTCTTTGGTTTTACTTAATAAATTCATTCCATTTTCAAAAAGTGTTACTTTATAGCCTTCTTTTTCAAGATACTTCTTAACAAGCTCCCTTATGTTTTTCTCGTCATCTACAACAAAAATATGCTTCATTGACTACCACCCCATTATTTTATGATATGTGGAATATGTCCTTTAAACTGTGCCTTATACAGCTCCCAATAAATCCCCTCAAGCTTAATTAATTCTTCATGGCTTCCCTTTTCCTTAATACCGTTGTCAGTGAGGACTAAAATTTCATCGGCATTCTTTATAGTAGATAATCTGTGGGCTATGATAATGGTTGTTCTATCCTTAGCTAGATGCTCAATAGATTTCTGAATGGCAAGCTCCGTAGCATTATCTAGGGATGATGTGGCTTCATCTAATATCAATATAGGAGGATTCTTTAAAAACACCCTGGCTATAGCAATCCTTTGTTTTTGTCCACCGGAAAGCTTTACTCCTCGTTCTCCAACTATAGTATCGTATCCATTCTTAAGATCCATTATAAACTCATGTATATTTGCCTTTCTAGCGGCCTCTACAATCTCCCTATCCGTAGCATCGGGGTTACCATACAGTATATTTTCCCTTATTGTTCCCCAGAAAATAAATACATCCTGCTGGACAAAACCAATATTTTTTCTTAGGGAATGTAATTTTATATCTTTAATATTTGTGTTGTCAATTATGATATCTCCTTTTTGAGCTTCATAAAATCTAGGTATCAAGTTTGATATAGTTGTCTTGCCTACACCGGAAGGCCCTACTAGGGCAATAGTTTTTCCCGAATCGATCTTTAGGTTCACATCCTCTAATACCCATTCATCCTTGTCCCCATATCTAAAATATGTATTGATAAATTTGATTTCTCCCTTTGGATTCTTTAAGTCTATTGCATTTTCCCCATCAATTATGTCTGACTGTACATTCATTAATTCAACAAATCTTTCAAAACCCGCAATCCCAGATTGAAATTGTTGAGTAAATTGAATAAGTCTTCTAACGGGCCTAAGCATAAATGCCATGTATAAAAGATATGCGACTAAATCTCCCATACTAATCATATCATAGTATTTCAATATGCCCCCCAGTGAAATAACTACTACATTAAGCATATCCGCTAAAAAATGAGTTCCCGATGAAAAAACACCCATAGCTTTATAAGCAAATGTCCAGGACTCTCTATATGCCATATTATTAATTTCAAATTTATCCATCTCAAATTCTTCATTTGCAAAGGATTTTGAAAGCCTTATACCTGAAATACTATTTTCCAACTGTGCATTTATATCCGCATGATTTCTTCTTACATTTCTAAAGGCTATTGCCATAGCTTTTCTTTTGTTGATAGTAAATAATATAAGTAATATAACAAATAAAAATACCACTAGGGTTAATATCACATTAATTTTAAGTAAAATTATAAAGCTCCCAATAATCATAATCGAAGCTATAAATATATCCTCTGGCCCATGATGGGCAGTCTCAGCAATCTCCCTTAAATCTCCCACAAGTCTAGACATAATTTGCCCAGTTTTATTGTCATCAAAATATTTAAAGGGTAAAATCTGAATATGCTTAAATAAATCCTTTCGCATATCAAACTCAATCCTCGATCCCATAACATGTCCCCAGTATTGCATTATAAATTGACAAATCATTCTAATAATATACATTGCTATAATCAATATAGTAAAGGTAATTATTAATCTAATTTTACCATTAGGTATAAAATCATCTATAAAACTTCTCGAAAACATCGGAAAAACTAAGTCCAATGCTGCAACAACTATTGCACAAATCATATCCAATATAAAAAGCTTTTTATGGGGCTTATAATACGAAGCAAATCTTTTAATCATTTCTTCCTCCTATATAATGTTATCCCAATTATTATTGTAACATAATTTTTAAATAAAATAGTTTTCTATAGTCACCATGGTTATTATAATAAGTTATAGTAATTTTCATTTATACCCTTTATAAGCTCAGAGGGTTCTTCTCTATAATAAATATAAAGTTTGTGCAGTGCCCTTGTTATTGCAACATAAAATAGCTTTGTATGGAGTTCATCATTAAAATATATATCCTTAGAACAATCATATACCATTACTGCATCGAACTCTAATCCCTTAGCTAAATATGACGGAATAATAACTACCCCACCTTTATATTCTATATCCTTGTGGATAATTAACTGAACATCCCTTACCTGAAATTTATTTATTTTTTTATAAACTTCATTACTATGGATACTGGTCTTGCATATGATGGCAATTGACCTATGCCCTTCATTCTGTAGTATTCCTATATTTTTAGCCATTTCATTTATAATTGCTTCTTTACTTTCTTTTTGGATAATATAGGGCTTTTCTCCAGCCCTAAGGACAGGCTCCGCCAAAGTAATATCCGGTTTATTTAATTTTCTTATTACTTCATTTGCAAAATTCATTATTTCCATAGTGGACCTATAACATTTTTTTATGGTTAAATAATTTATTTTTCTATTTTTAAACACATTATTAATTATATCATTCCAATTATCTATACCTCTATATGAGTGAATCCCTTGGGATAGATCTCCGACTATAGTAAAGGAATTATTTGAACTTAGTTCCTTTAGGATCATCATTTGTAGAGGACTATAATCTTGGGCCTCATCAATGACTATATGGCTGAATCTTTTTTTCAAGCTTAATCCCATCAATTTATTTTTCATATATAATAATGGAGGTAAATCTTCTCTCTCAAAATATTCACCATCAAAAATCCTTTTAGAATACTCTATAATAAAATTTATATGCCCTTCCTCTAGTTCCCCGTTACAGTATTTATCTAGGTGAGCGTAATCAGTCAACAGCTCCCTATACAAATCTTCTGTTTTTATATCTCCCCACATTTTAAAATACTTAGCTATGGATGGTTGTATATTGCTATCTATTGAATTTAAAAGCCTATCCCTTTCATCATATATTTCTATAAGCTTTTTTCTTAGCTCTTTCTCATCACTTCTAAGTTTCTTTATTTCACTAACAAGCCCATTATATTTTCCATTAATCCTATCCTTTAAGCTATCTATCCTTTCATTTAAAGTCTGTTTAAAATATTTTCGTATTCTTTCTATTCTTGATGAAACAGGAAGATAGCTATAGTCTTTATAGAACATTTTTTTTATATCAGTGTAGGAATAAATAATATAGTCATTTATTTTAAGATCAATTGGTGGAACCAAGGTATTTATAAAGTCTTCAAGAAAATTATCGAGTATTTCTTTAAAAAGAGTTGAACCCTTAAAGGATGAAAAGAACTTAATATTGCGCCTTTGATGAAAAGAAAACGAATCATAATCTAACAATTTTAAAAGCTTGTCTTCACTATCTACAAATGTATATTCTCCTTCTAGAAGCTTTACTGCAATATCTTCAAAGGTAGATTGAGTAATTTCTTCTACCCCCAAATCCGGTAATACATCGCCTATATAATTTAAAAAAAGATTATTCGGTACAATAATGAGAATATTTTCAGGTTTTAAGATATCCTTATAGGTATACATTAGATAAGCAATTCTATGAAGAACTATTGTGGTTTTCCCACTCCCTGCAACCCCCTGTACTATAACTACATCCCCTTTATCAGCCCGTATAATATCATTCTGTTCACCCTGTATTGTCGTGACAATGTCCTTTAACCTATTGTCCTTCTTTTGCCACAGAGCCTTCTGTAGAAACTCATCCATTGGAGTTAAGCCCTTATCAAATATATTAACCAGCTGTCTATCTTCAATTTCATATTGTCTTTTTAGTTCTAAATCTCCCATTATTAAGCCTTGTGGTGCTGTATACATGGCTTCACCAAGCTCTCCACTATAGTATAAGCCTGCTATGGGAGCCCTCCAATCTATTATTAGCCTTTTATCATCTTCCCTTCTTACAAGACTAGTTTTTCCAATATAGAATGGTTCAAATTCATCTTTACCCAATTGTCGAAAATCTATTCTACCAAAATAGGGTTTGTTTTTAGCTCTTTTAAGCAGCCCCAATTTTTTAGCATTTATCTCGTACAAATGACTGGTTATTTCATATTCGTTGCTGTATCCTCCCCCGGATAATTTTCTAAATCCTTCTAATTGGTTTTTATATGTTTGTATCTCTTCCTGTAAATAAATCCCTTCTTTATCTATACACCCGCATGTATCCTTTAAATAATCTTTCTCCCCAATATAATCGGGATGCTTATTAGCTAACATACTTTATCCTCCTAAACTTTAATAAGTACCAATAATTATATATAATTTATGAATAAACTTAAAATAACGTAAAACGTCAATTAATTTAAGTCAATGCTAACACCAATAGTAAGATTTTCAAACCTATATTTTTCTTAGTTTTTCTAACTTTTTCTTGCCATAATGGCATTTTTAGTATATACTATTGTCAAAAGGTTACTTAAAAAACTTTTACATATTTTACCAATTATCAATCGTAAATTAAGCAGTTCCTGATGGAACTGCTTTGTTTTGTATAATCACTATTACTAGTAGATTTACAATAAAATTTTTTATCTAAAAAACCTATAAGAATGATCCCAACCTTAGAGCTTACAACTCAGAACTATAAAGATGCCTACAGGCACCTTTATTTATGCTTCCATATGATTTACTTTTACACCATCCAAGCCCTTTAATTCATCCATCATATTATTTATTCGTCTTCGTTCTCCCCTTAAGTTAACTGTGATTAAACCAGTATTTTCTTCTCTAGGATCGTGTATCCCAAATCTACCTAATATAAGTTCCCCATGCTCTGTTAAAATTTCTTGCACCCTTGGGGCAGAGTTAGTTCTATGGTCTATACTGATACTCATTACACTTAAGTGATCCATATTTGTCATATAAGCACCTCCAAAAATAATCTCTTTTTGTATTTTAGACTATAATATAAATATATATACATTCTGAAATGTATATATAAACTTTAGATTTATACTATAAAGAGTTTTAAGTAAGAGTTATGCAATTTCCTCATGTAAATGTTATAATAATAGAGATATTTATATACAATATGACTAATCGAGGTGGTTCTATGCAACTAGACAATATATATAATAAACTGAAATCAAGAAAGCCTGTTCCTGAAGGTAATTATAAATCCTATGGGGTATTGATTCCATTAATATATGTAAATGACAATATTCATCTTTTATTTGAAGTAAGATCTGAAAGTTTAAAAACTCAACCGGGAGAAATTTGCTTTCCAGGTGGAAAAATTGAAGAGAATGAATCCCCTTTACAATCCGCAATAAGAGAAACTTGTGAGGAATTAAATATAAAGGAATCGGATATAGAAATAATTGGACAAACTGACTACATAGTAACTCCTTTCAATTTAATAATATATCCATTTGTGGGTTTTATAAAAAATATAGATATCAAAAATATTAATTTTAATCTGGATGAGGTAGGTTCCATTTTCACAGTACCCATGGACTTTTTCGTAAACAACTCACCGGAAACATACTTTGTGAAGAATAATCTACAAATGTCAGAGGACTTTCCCTTTGAAAAAATTCAAAATGGCAAAGTTTATAATTTCAGATCTGGCAAATATCCTATATCATTTTACGAATATGATAAGCATATAATATGGGGAATAACAGCAAGAATAATAAACAATGTGATGAATATATTAAACCAAGATTATTTATAGAAAATTAAATTGTACTTTTTTTAACCTTCCTATAAATACTCTAAACTAAACAAAACTAATGGGATTTTTCAGAATAACGAAGAACTTTATTCATTCTGAAAAATCCCGGGGGCTGAATTAAAGGAATTAGCTTTTGATACAGCCCCCATTAAAAGGAGCTAGTGGATGGATATTAATAAAATTAACATTTAAAAGGGGGTGGTATTTTATACTTACCCTAGTTTAATGGCTTTAAACATTTTGACAATGTTTTTCAATTATTGCTTTTTTTAATAATTTCGCGGATTTCTATTATTCCATGACCTCTTTATTTATCTCTATTAATTGAACTTCTCCCTCAGAAGCTAATATTTCTAATTCTTCTATTACATATCCCTTAGAATATCTTACTTTTATTTTGGAATCATTTATTTTATATAATTCATATTTATCTAACATATTTGTATTAAGGAATTCTTCATTAAAAACCTTTCTTATATCATTTACAATGAATATATCAAAGTATTTTTTATCTAAAAGTATCTTAGAAATAATGTTTTGTATTTTTAAATTAATCGATTCTACTTTTCTAAGATCAAAGCTGAGCTTAAAATTCTCAATTATGAAACCAATGAAGACTGTCATTATAAGAGCATAGATCATTGCAATTAACATGAAGCATCACCCCTCGTTAAATTTTAAAACATATAATAAAATATAACAAATTACATCTCAAATTTCCTATAGATATTCCAGTTAAACAGTTAAGTTATGCTATGAAAACCCTATATACACTGTCCCTATTTAAGCTTGATTTATAATTTTCAAATAATTTCTGTGAATATTTTCAATTTTAGTTTAAAGAAATATACCTAGGGGGATATATATTAATATATTTGTATATGTATTATAAAGGGATTTTGGATATGAATATGTATATTTAATTAATACCATTTTTTTTAATAACTAATCATTTTTGGAAGAAATTTTTATTTCTTTTTTTACTACATATTCTATTTTTTTTAAAAAATTTTGTTACAATATTATTCAGAGGTGATTTTATGACAAATATAGGTGCTTTTTTAGATATTGATGGAACCTTATATAGGAACTCCCTTATGATTGAGCATTTTAAAAAATTATTAAAATATGAAGTAGTAGACCCTGCACTATGGCATAATCATGTAAAGCATACTTACTATGACTGGCAAAAGAGGCGTGGAAATTTTGATGATTACTTGTTAGAACTAGCACAAATTTATATTAAATCTATAAAGGGTTTAAATAAAAGCCACATGGAATTCATTAATAACCAGGTTATAGATCTTAAAGGAGATAAAGTATATAGATATACTAGAGCTAGAATCGCTTGGCATAAGTCTCAGAATCATAAGATATTTTTTATTTCTGGAAGTCCTGCCTATTTAGTACAAAGGATGGCAGAAAAATACAAGGTCACCAATTATAGAGGAACACAATACATAATAGATGAAAACAATAACTTTACTGGTGAAATCATTCAAATGTGGGATTCGGAAAGCAAGCACAAAGCTATAATGGAATTCGTGAACAAATATAATATTGATTTAAGTGAAAGCTACTCCTATGGAGATACCAATGGTGATTATTCCATGCTGAAAATGCTGGGACATCCTATAGCTATAAATCCATCAAGGGAACTACTTAAAAATATTAAAAATGATGATGAGTTACTTGAAAAAATTACAATTATTGTTGAAAGAAAGGATGTCATATATAAATTGGATGGAAATGTAGAGATATTGTAAAGCTAAAGGATTAAAACGTTTTTAAATGATAGGTTACATGCTGAATGTTAGTTATAGAGATTCTTTTAAGCTCTTCCATAAGAATGGAGCTAGACATAAAACATATTCCTTATTTTTTTAGCATATAATTATACTTCTTTACCCATAATAAATATATGGAAAAATACTAAATATTTTGAGGAGGTTTCTTATGACTAGGAAAAATAGAAAAGGTATTGTTGGCAAAAAGAATCCAACTGTCCATAATAGAGAAGGTGTAGGGGTAGGATTAAGCTTTACCGATGAACATGTTAGCTTTAGCGATGATATAGAAAGAAAAGTTAAGGAAAAAAAGACAAAAAAATAAGCACCTTTCGGTGCAATCCCTATAGCATTGCCAAGAAATTTGGTAACGTTTTCTTAATATCTATATTCTACATATAAGGAAATTATCCTTCTGAAATTTTAAAAAATTAAAAATTTCTCCATATCCCCCTACTATTTCTAACATATAAAAAGAATAATGTGAGAAACTAATTATAAATAAAAGTAAATTGAAATTTGACACATGAGCAAATTGCATAATTACTTTCTATGAAAACCATCTATAGGGATTTTAGTATAGACTTTAAGTTATTCCCATATTAGGTTTAGCCAAGTAAGAGTTATGCAATTTCCTCACATAATAATTTAAACTCGGAATGGGGGATATAGATGAAGAAAATTAAATTACTCATACCTTTAGTTTTATCGATTTCAATATTACTACCTATACAGCATACAAAATCCTTTAATCATAAATCAGATAAAACTTTAGTATTACAATACAAAATTCAAAATGAATTTTATCATAAAATATCCTATTTCAATAAATAGGATATTTTATTTTTTTATATTCTTACAGATAAATATCCTTTATTTTATATTTATTCTTTCACATCATTATCTCCCCATTGAACTGATTTCAAAGCATAGAGAATCCAGTCAAAGCTTTAATCTAGACATATAACTTCCTACTTAAGTTCCTGGAGATCAACTTGATATCCAAGAATGGCTTTTTCTATTTTTAGCATTATATATGGCTAGGTTTAACTCACCCTCCTGCTTAGCTATAATCAAAGTACATGCAGCATCACCGGTCACATTTATTGCCGTTCTACACATATCTAGTATTCTGTCAATACCCATTATGATTGCTATACCTTCAACGGGTATGCCAATTTGCGAAAGTACCATGGAAAGCATTATCAATCCAACACCGGGTACCCCTGCGGTTCCAATGGATGCAAGTGTAGCCGTTAAAACCACTGTCAATAAATCTCCTATTCCAAGGGATAGGCCGTAGGCCTGTGCAAGAAACACTGTGGCGACACCCTGCATAATTGCTGTACCATCCATATTAATAGTAGCCCCAAGAGGTAAAGTAAATGAAGATACAGATTTTGAAACCCCCAGCCTTAACTCAGCTGTTTCCATAGTTACTGGAAGAGTGGAAGACGAACTTGCTGTTGAGAATGATACCATAATAGCCGGTGAAAAGTTCTTTAAAAATTTAATGGGATTTAATCTAGTAAATGCAAATAATAAACCCTGATATGTTAAGACAGCATGAATCAATAGTGCTAACAATACACAGCCCATATATTTGAGCAATGGAGGCATGGCATCATATCCAAGCTCAAAGAAGGTTTCAGCTACTAATGCAAACACACCATATGGAGCAAGATTCATAATAAGCATAACTAGCTTAAGAATCACTTCTCCCAAGGCTTCAAAGCCTTCTCTAACTTTAATAGCTTTACCTCCAAGTGCAGTAATAGCTGTCCCTAATAGTATAGAAAACACTATAATCTGAAGCATATTTCCATTTGCTAGGGAATCTATCGGATTCTTTGGAATCATATCTATCAAAACATCAACTAGCTTTGGGGCTTCCTTAGCTACGTATTCGGCATCACTAGGTAGATTAAACCCTACTCCCGGTTGTATAACTAAAGCTAGTGTAATTGCTATTGTTATAGCTACAGCTGTGGTAACAATATAGAATCCAAGTGTTTTTGAACCTATTCTACTAAGTTTTTTTATATCTCCAACCGAAGCCGCACCTACTGTCAATGAAACAAACACTAAGGGTACAACCATCATCTTGATAGAATTGATAAATACCTTCCCAACTAAATAGAATAAAAAGCCCACAACATACTGATCTACAAACGTATTACCCTTTATGTTATAAAGAATAAGTCCTGTAATAAGTCCTGTAATGAGGCCCATGAAAATTTTAGTTGTAAGACTCCTTCTATTCTTCATCTCTTCCTCCCAAATTTAGTTTTTTAACTTCTTTTTAAATTATATGGCGGCAACTACGTTTTACTACACATAACGACCAAAACGCCATGGACTTTTCTGAATTTTCCATTTTTAATACTTTCGTCAAAAAAGACGCCACCATGGCGCCTTTCCAATTAATATTCCTATAATTTAAGATTAGTTTGATATATGACTTATTAATCCCTCAATAAATTTCTTTACATTTATTTTTCCTTTATATTGTGACTTTTTTCTTATAAAATCCATTTGTTTTTTTACCTCAGTAAAGTCAAAAAGTGACGTGGAATATTTCTCAAACTTCATATTCCCATAGTCCTCTATACCTAAACTCGAAATATTTTCTAAGGACGATTGTATAACTCTTCTAACTCTTTGCTCAATCCCCTTGATAGAAACCGATGATTTATTTTCATCTTTATATTTATTATTTAATTTTCTATATAAATCACCGGTTTTATATCTATGAAACTTTACTCCTAGAATTCTTCTTTCTTCAATAATCATTTCAATCATATTCATTAGATCATTACTTCCCGATTCGCCTAAAATCCCTATATCTAAAAACACTTTTGTTATTTCATCCCTAGTCTCATTCCCCACCACATTATTTACTTCCTTTGTTCTATGCTTATTGTCTGTAAAAAAACTATAATTGCTTTTTTCCATTGTTTTACCTATAACCGATAGGGCCTTCCTCAAATTTAAGGTTTCAATAGCTTTTTTAATAATAGATACCACTTCTATAACATTAATGGGCTTGTTTATAAAGTACTCAATTCCATTTTGATAAGCATCACCTATCATATCCTTAGATGTCACCTCAGAAATCATTATGAACTGAGTGTTTAAATTTTTCTCTTTACTTTCTTTGACGATTTCTATTCCATCCACCGAAGGTAGTAGTAAGTCTACCAGTGCTATATCCGGCAGCATTTCTCCTATCTGAGCTATGGCCCTATTCCCATCCTCTGCCTCACCTACAACATAGCCAAGACGATAATTATCAATAATATTTAAAAGTATTCTTCTTATTCCCGGGTCATCATCAACAATATAAAATGATGGCTTCATTAATTAGCCTCCTTCCCAATTACTTTACTCATCGGAATAGAAATAATAAAACTGGTGCCTTGTCCCATATTTGAAGCGATCTCAATTTTTCCTCCAAAGTAGTTTTCCACAATATGCTTAACATGTGTAAGCCCTAATCCCGTAGACATATGACCAGTTTTCCTATCAAACTTTGTAGAAAAACCTGGCTGAAAAACAACTTCAATATCTTCTTTTCCTATTCCTATGCCTGAATCCATAATTTTAAATATTACATAATCCTTTTCTGTGTACTGAGAAATCTTTATATATCCATTATGGGGGATAGCATCTATGCTATTACTTATAAGATTATTTATTACTGATATGATTGCATAGTAATCTTTTATTTTTAAATTATTCGTATAATCCGTTATTATATTAATTTCTTTTCCTATGTCCTCAATATACCTCATGGTATTACCACTAAGCATCTGAAAAATGGTTGATACTTTGATTGAATTTTCCTTCTCTTCTTTTGGAAACAACCGCTCTATACCCGATACGACCCTTTGATTATCTTTTTTGATTTCATGTATATCCTTTGATAGATTTAAAATTCTCCCCCTTAGCCTATTAGTATATTCTTTATCTAAATCACCCTTTATATCCTTTAACTCTGTATATATGGAATAGCTCCTTTCCATTGCCTGTTCTATATCCTGCATTGTCTTCTT
Organism: Maledivibacter sp.; assembly: GCA_025210375.1. Classification (NCBI taxonomy): domain Bacteria; kingdom Bacillati; phylum Bacillota; class Clostridia; order Peptostreptococcales; family Caminicellaceae; genus Maledivibacter; species Maledivibacter sp. The sequence continues at coordinate 125,037 of JAOASB010000019.1, forward strand.
AAGGAAAAATATTTCTGCCTTCATCTTGGCGGTAAGTAGAATCAGATTATGATATCTCTCTTGATGCTCTTCCTTTAGTACAAGCATATTATAGGCTTTAACACTGGAAAACAATATAAAGGCAATAGTTGCTCTTAGAAACCCTGCTGTGAATATACTGGTTAAAATAATTTCTATTGAATTCTTTGTGAACTCCTGTCTTACCGCTACTTCGGAAATATTTGAAAGTATATCTGAGATTCCAACTAAAAATATAAAGAAAACAGGCTGTTCTTTATATCTCCTTATATTTAACTGATACAGGGCAAAGCCAAATACTATGTAAAATACTGCTGAGGGGAGATGCTTCAAAGCAATATCATAAATGCTTAAAGCTCCATTTAATTGTATAAGATCAATCGTAAATCTAAAGGTAAAAACAAAAACAGCAGTACAACAAGTAGTCAATAAAATCGATATATCTTGAAATTTTACCAATAGAAACATAAGAATGGCTATACCTATGGATATTCTGAAATCTGAATTAAAGGGATTTATATAAACTTGTCCCATCAGTGTTGTTCCTATGGAAACTAATACTATTTTTTTAAATATATCTTTATTCATTAAGTCAACACTTCCCAAGTTACAATTATTCAATTTCCTCAATAAGTAAATTCTATAATGCATGTACAAAATTTAATACTTATTCTTTCTACATTTCTTTATTCCATACAATAAGGAATTATCCTTTGTCTAAGTTCGTCATGTTTTGTCATTTATTTTATACCTATACTTAGTATATACAACTAAATTTGTATACCCTTTATCCGTAAAAAACTTCAAAAAAACCAGGCGATTATTGTGTATGTCACAACAATTACCTGGTTCCAATATATTAGCCTTTTCTATCTAGAATAGTCCTACTATCTCTCCGTCGGATAATATATCCATCCTATTTGCTGCTGGCACCTTTGGTAGTCCAGGCATAGTCATTATATTTCCAGTAAGAACCACAAGGAAACCTGCTCCCGCCGATGCTCTTACTTCCTTAACGGTTATCTTAAACCCTTTGGGTCTAGCTAAAAGCTTTGGATTATCGGATAATGAATATTGTGTTTTAGCCATACAAACGGGAAGCTTGTCTAATCCTATTCTTTCGTACTTTTCTATTTCTTTTAATGCCTTTGAGGAAAACTCTACTCCATCGGCACCATATATTTCTTTAGCCACAATCTCAATTTTTTCCTTTATCGATATCTCGAGATCATAGATTGGTTTAAAGCTTGCAGTTTTTGCTTCAACTAACTCCACAACCTTCTTAGCAAGCTCTACTCCACCATCTCCACCTTTTGCCCATACATCTGATAATACAACATTGGCACCTAATTCTTTGCATCTATCTTCTAAAAGCTTAAGCTCTTCATCTGTATCCGTAGGGAACTTATTTAATGCCACAACCACTGGCAATCCAAATTTTTGTACATTTTCTATATGCTTTTCAAGGTTTCCAAAGCCTTCAGCCAAAGCTTCAAGATTTTCTGCTGCTAATTCCGTCTTATGTACACCACCATGGTTTTTAAGGGCTCTTACGGTAGCTACTATTACCACTGCATCCGGTTTTAATCCTGCATATCTACATTTTATATTGAAGAATTTTTCTGCCCCCAAGTCAGCTCCAAAACCTGCCTCAGTCACAACATAGTCAGCTAACTTTAAAGCCATTTTAGTAGCTACAACAGAATTACAGCCATGGGCTATATTTGCAAATGGGCCTCCATGAAGTATGGCCGGAGTATTTTCTAGAGTTTGTACTAGATTAGGCTTAATTGCATCTTTAAGCAGTAGCGTTAAAGCCCCTGTAGCATCAAGCTGGCCTGCAGTAACTGGATCATTTTCGTATGTATATCCAATTATCATACTAGAAAGTCTATTTTTCAAGTCTTCCATATCAATAGCAAGGCAAAGTATGGCCATTATCTCAGAAGCAACTGAAATATCAAATCCATCTTCCCTAGGAACTCCATTGCCCCTTGCCCCTAAGCCTATTACTATATTTCTTAAGGCTCTATCGTTCATGTCTAATGCCCTTTTCCAGGTTACCCTTCTAGGATCAATATTTAACTTATTTCCTTGATGAATATGGTTATCTATTAAAGCCGCTAAGAGATTGTTCGCAGTTGTAATTGCATGAATATCTCCAGTAAAGTGAAGATTGATATCATCCATTGGTACGACTTGAGCATATCCTCCCCCTGCTGCTCCACCCTTAACTCCAAAGCAAGGTCCCAAGGAAGGCTCTCTTAAGGTGGTTACTGTCTTCTTGCCTATTTTATTTAAGCCCATGCTTAATCCTACATTTGTAGTTGTCTTCCCTTCACCCGCTGGTGTAGGGTTGATTGCAGTTACAAGTATAAGTTTTCCATCTTCCTTGTCCTTTAATTTTTCATATACATCTAAGGAAATCTTCGCTTTATACTTGCCATAAAGCTCTAAATCATCTTCACTTAAATTTAGCTTATTGCCTATTTCAACTATTGGAAACATTTTGGCCTCTTGAGCAATTTGCACATCTGTTTTCATTATATTTCCTCCTCGAATTTTATTTTTAAAAAATTGTACGGTTTATATAAGTTGTAAAGAATGATTTGCATTTAAAATTATTCACTATTTAGTAATATTCGTTACTCTAATATTATACCTCTAAGTCGTCTCTATATCGTCAATTATTATTCTTTTTTGTTATCCATAGATATTCCAATTAAACAGCTAATTTATACACATCAAAACTCCCTAGAAACATTGGATGTTTTGGGATATATAGATTAAGTTTAACTTTGTGAAATCTATATATATTATAATTTCCCAATTTTTACATGTCAAGTTCATATACATTTATAACTGAGCAAATTACATAATTTCCTTATCTATTGAAATAATGTCTAGTATTTTCTAAAAAAATGATTTTGTATCTTTCGTGTTTATCTAATATTTTTTGTGGTATTTATTATATTGATGTCACAAATATATACTATATTATATTATAATATCTATAGAGGAAATTGCATGACTGTAACTTGGCAGAATTGCATATGCGAATATCATCCTTAATTTGAATATTTAAGATATAGCATATTTGGTGGTATACCTTTGGAGATTTTTAAACTATATATAGTAGATGGTTTTTGTATGAAGTAATTATGCAATTTACTCTATATATATTTTTTTCTAATAAAGGAGGACAAAAATGAAAGGTACCGTAGTGTCTACATGGATAAAAACTCTTCGTGACCTATTTGACAATGAAGTTGTAGATTCAGCATTGATTAATGCTGGTTGGGATACTGGTCGAATTATTACTCCCCTTGAAGATATTCAATACGAAGAAATTAAAGGTATTTTCAATGAAATTGCTGCTTCTTTAAGTAAAGAACCCAGTGAAATTTGGAGAGAGGTGGGAAGAAGAAATATCGAAACCTTTAGTAAATGGTTTCCATCCTATTTCGAGCGATTTAGTTTAAAGGGCTTTCTAATGATGATGGATGATGTTCATTCACAACTAACAAAAATGATACGAGGTGCTAAACCCCCTAGAATAATTGCCACCGAAACGGGGAATAAGGAAATAGAATTATTATATGAATCTAAGCGAAAAATGTATGACTATTTTCTAGGTTTACTAGAAGGTAGCGCTAAGTTTTTTAATGAACAAATAAATATAGATGTATTAGAAAAGGGCATATATGATGATGGTAGAAGTTTCATGAAGGTAAAAATTAAGCTTGAAAAGGATACTTCTGAATATAAAAAATTCACATTATCCAAAATGCTTTCTTTAGGATTCATAAAAAATCTATCTCTAAAAATTGCTTTACCAACTACTATAATATCTTTTTTAACTCTTTTTATTGGCTCAGGTTACTCAGATCTAATAATGAGTATTATTTTTTCAAGTGTAGTTTTTGTTTCAACATTAATATTCTCCAATATTGTGATCTCACCTTTAAAATCTGTAACGGATGAATTAAGCAAGCTTGAAGTATTAAATTTTATAGGTAATAAAAAAATAAAAACCGGTGATAGATTTGAAAATTATGTAGAAGATATTAATAGCATCAAAGGAACCATAAAGAAAGATTTTATCTATCTCAAAGGTGGAATGGATGATGTATATAACTTCACCAAAACCTTTTCAGGTATTGCTAATAGTATGAAGGATGTATCTGAAGGTATAGCAAACGCCGTCCATGAGGTTGCAAATGGCGCTGTTCATCAAGCCGAAGAAACCGAAAAATCAGTTTATGTATTGAATGAAAATATCGAAACCTTAAATAATCTGGCAGGGGAAGAAAGTGTTAGAAAAGAACAGCTTGAAAAAGCTGTAGATGATATAGAAAAATCCTATAAGGAACTTCATGATGTATCAAATATGCTTTTAAGCGTCAAGGATAATTTTGGAGCTGTTAATAAGCAAGGTGAAGAATTGTCTAATAAAGTACAGGATATAATCAGCATTGTAATAGCCGTAGAACAAATATCTGAACAAACTAATCTTTTAGCACTCAATGCAGCCATAGAAGCGGCTAGAGCCGGCGAAATGGGTAGAGGTTTTACAGTAGTGGCTGATGAAATTAGAAAGTTGGCGGAGGATTCCAAGATCGCAGTAAAAACAATAAATGGCAGTTTAAATGAATTCACAATGGAAGTAAGGGATATGGTTAATCAAGTTGCCAATCAATTTGAGCAATTAGAAGAAAGTAGTCAGACCCTTCAAGTTGTTGCTAAGGATAATAAAAATGCAACTATGCAAATAAATGACGTATCAGATGGTATTGTAAAGCTAGTTGATAACCTTACATATGAAACTAAAAAAATCTCAGAAGTATTCCAAAATATCCACTCTTTGGCTGCTATTGCTGAAGAAAATTCTGCTTCTTCTGAGGAAATGAGTGCCAGTGTTACTGAATACTCATATAAAATAACTGAACTGCTTGATTATGTTGGGCAACTAGAAAAACTTACTCTGAATTTAAAGGCTGAACTTAGAAAATATAAAATATAATTTAGAATACTTTAAAGCCCTGTTTTCTACTTCTATACTAAGTAAAAAACAGGACTTTATACATTTTTTGAGTACAACAGGAAATAATATATTTTGAGGTGGTTCTATGAGAAAAATTAAATTATCAAAGCTTATTTTCTGTTTGGCTTTATTACTTTTCCTTGGAGGTTGTGTAAGATCCCCCCAGGAAAAGCCATTAAATCCAGAGGCATCTTCCATGTTTAAAAAGGGAAATGTTGAAAAGGTAAAGGTTTCCGTAGACAATGCTTATATTAGAAACGGCAACTCTACAACTTTTCCCGTTGTAACAACAGTAAAAAAAGATATGGTTTTAGATGTGGCAGGTTTAGTAGGTAAATGGTATATTATCATTCTTGACAATGGCAAGATTGGAGCGATTGATCCTAATGAGGTAAAACCCATAGTGGAAAAGCCAAGTCTACAAGGTCAAAACTCTAATATTAAGAAATTAACTCCTAATGAGCAGGAAATGGTTAGGCTTGTCAATGCCGAAAGATCAAAACGAGGTCTAGACCCCTTAAAGGTAGATTTAGAGCTTTGTAACGTTGCTAGAAATAAGTCCCAGGATATGATAGATAATAGCTATTTTAGCCATTATTCCCCCACATATGGTAGTCCCTTTGAGATGCTAAAAAACTTTGGGATAAAATATATTTACGCTGGAGAAAATATAGCTGGAAACGCTGCTGTCAAAAATGCTCATACCGCTTTAATGAATTCCGAAGGACATAAAAAGAACATACTTAATGCAAACTTTACCCACATAGGTATAGGTATAAAGGAAGGATCTAAATACGGAAAGATTTTTACCCAAATGTTTATTGGAAAATAAATTTAATATAATTTACTTTATGGAAGGAGATATTTCATGACTGTAGGTAAAACAGAACACCAAAAGCATCTACATAATCTTATGAAAACAGTTGAGGGGACAGGCTGGATCCTCTGTGACGCAGTAAAATATATGGCAGAAAATAATATAGTTCCAGGTAATAAATCACAAAGTGATCAAGCCCCACAGCTTGCCCAAAACATCTCGGAGATATTTGAAGTAGTATCTGAATGTGAAGAACCCGAAGTCATAGACCATATTGCCGATAAAATGCTAGAATACTTTAAAAATGATACAGAAAAGCTTTTATCTTATCTTGGAGAGCATATGGGTGATAATCCTTTATATAAAAAAATTGTTGAAAACTCAAACAATGGTAGGATGCATTAATACTAAAAGTATCACCAAGGTTTCCTTTTAGCTCCCCTTACAAACCCGTTTTGTCCTCTTTCTATTTAAATTTGTAGGAGGAGCGTAAAAGGATTCTCAGTATGTAGATTTATAACTGCGTCCTATATAATATAAAAAAGAATAGCAGGGTAATTTCCATGCTATTCTCTAAATCATAATAATATATTTACTTTACATATCTTCCATAAACTTGTATCTATAATCATTGGCGGAATCAAAGGTTTCCTTTATCACCCTTGGATTTGTCCACCTTAGTAGGTTGAGCTTGCTTCCAGCCTTATCATTTGTTCCTGAAGCTCTTCCTCCCCCAAATGGCTGCTGTCCTACGACGGCCCCCGTAGGTTTATCATTGATGTATAAATTTCCTGCTGCATAGTTAAGTATATTTTCCATCTCAATTAAGGCCATTCTATCCTGGGAAAAAATTGCACCTGTTAATGCATATGGAGTTGATTCATTACATATTTCAAGGGTCTCTTCAAACTTCTCGTCATCATAGACATATATAGTAAGCACAGGCCCGAAGATTTCCTCTGTCATTGTTTTGAAGTATGGATTTGTTGTAACTATGATTGTAGGTTCAATAAAATATCCTACGCTGTCATAGCATTCTCCTCCCCAAATAATCTCAGCTTCATTGGAATTTTGAGCAAAATCAATGTATGCTTTAATATTATCAAATGAATTTTTATCTATAACTGCACCCATAAAATTAGTAAAATCTTCTACATCTCCTATTTTAATGGTAGCAGCTTCACTAATCAATTTACATTTTACAACGGACCATATGCTTTTAGGTATGTAAGCACGTGAAGCAGCTGAACACTTTTGTCCCTGATATTCAAATGCCCCCCTTATTAAAGCAGTAACAAGCTTATTAATATTAGCAAGCCTATGGGCAAAAACAAAATCCTTTCCTCCTGTTTCTCCAACAATCTTAGGATATGATCTATACTTATCTATATTTTTACCAATAGTCTTCCACATAGTATTAAATACTCCTGTAGATCCTGTAAAATGTATGCCTGCAAGCCATTCGCTATTAAATACTACATTCCCAATTAAGCTTCCTGAGCTTGGAATGAAATTTATTACACCATCCGGCAATCCTGCTTCTTGCAATAATTTCATTACAAAATAATTAGAATAGACTGATGTTCTCGATGGCTTCCAAAGCACTACATTGCCCATTAAAGCTGGTGACACCGCCAAATTGCCTCCTATAGCTGTGAAATTAAATGGAGTTACGGAGAAAACAAAGCCTTCAAGGGCTCTGTACTCTATCCTATTCCAGCTCTCATTTGTAGAAACCAACTGATCATTATAGATTTCTGACATAAAATGAGTATTAAATCTAAGAAAATCTATGAACTCGCAGGCTGAATCGATTTCTGCTTGGTGAGCTGTTTTACTTTGTCCTAACATAGTTGCCGCATTAAGGGTATATCTCCACGGTCCAGCCAGCAGCTCTGCCGCTTTCAAAAATATAGATGCCTTATGCTGCCAAGGTACCTTATCCCACTGCTTTTTTGCATCCAAGGCTGCCTCAATTGCTGCTTGGATCTCTTTTTCACCTGCCATATGATAAGTAGCAAGTACATGATTTTTATTATGGGGGATCACACATTCTTGTGTATTACCTGTATATACTTCTTTTCTACCTATTATTAGGGGAATTTCAATTTGTTTCTGTTTTAATTCCTCAATTTTTGCCATAAGACTAGCTCTTTCACTGCTTTGTTTAGTATAGGATCGTACTGGTTCATTTTCTGGTTTTCTTACTTTGAAGTGAGCATTAGACATAAAAAAACCTCCCTTGTTAATAAACCTTATTAACGGTGACATCCCAGTAGTTTATTAAAAAGAAGGTGCTATGGAAATCCCAAAAAATATTTTACCTTTTGTTCTCTCAAATATCCTAAAGAAATTGGATATTTGAAAAATCAAAATGTATATTTATTAATGGTTTCTATTCATTTGATCATAGTAAACTAAACCAAAACAATATTTGCATATTATTTTAGCAGTACCTTACCACGATCTCTTCTTTCCACACTGGGAGGCACAACCGTTTCCAATTGTACCCTATCGGTCTTGAAATCATAGACTAATAACCCTTAGATAAAAAGACTCGAAGAGACGTATATTATTTTGTTTTAAATTTTCTATGAATAATCTAAGTTCAATATTCACTGCAGTAAATATATTTAGAAAATTTGTTATTTTAGGAATATATAAACATTATATAATTTCATTTCTATAAGTTCAATATCTTTTTAAAAGTATACAAAAAAACATCCTAGGCATTTAAATAGAATTTTTATTCTGGATTATTTTCCTCTAATATCAAAAACTACATCCTCTGTTTCATCACTGGCATATGCATATATTACATCCTTTATATCTCCTATACCCTCCTCCTTTAATTTACCTTGAAGCCACTCTTCATCTTTATTTATAAGTAGTAGATTTCTTACCTGTACCTTTCCATCAATAATCACTCCGATAGGAAGTCCTTCGTATTTTGTTTTTATATTTAAATCCGAAGTTGTAACGCTCCTTACTTCCCCTTTGGGAAGAATGCTGACCTCCCCCGTGGGCTCCAATATGGCATATTCCACTTCTTCAAGCTTTGGATAGCCGTTTACTCTAAGCATTGCTGTCAATTGAATTAAAGAAATTTTTTCTTTTTCAATATTTTCTTCAATAATTTTTCCATGCTTTATTAAAATAGTAGGTCTACCTAATAATATCTTATTAAAAAACTGGTTTAATGATAGTTTTGAAAATATCATATACAAAGCTACTAAAACCCCTAATACGAATAATGTTGGTTTTAGTTTTGTACTAATTAAAGGTTCAGCAACAACGGTTCCAATAATTATTATAGCCATTAAATCATAGGGGGTTAATTGAGTAATTGCAGATTTTCCCATTATTCTCATTAGCAAAATCCCTGTAGCAAATAACAATGTAGTTTTTAAAGCTAAACCAATCATCCCATCACCTCATATTCATGTGTATATTGTAGGCAATTTGATAAATCCATAAGAACACCTCCTATGTCAGTTGGCTCCTTCAATGATTAATTTATTATCTTTAAGCTTCAAATACCCTATGGGCTCCTCTGCTATTCTATCCAGATCAAAGTAATTCCAATGAATATATAATCTTTGGTCTGACTTGTTTGGTAATATTGCAATCCTCTTATTATCTTCGTATATATCTATATAATATATCTGTCCATTATCAATTTTCATTACTTTAATTATATTTCTAATGATACCTGAACCGATTTCAGTACTATAAACCATTTCATAATTATTATCATTATCTAAGTCTCCTAAAAACAATCCGTTGTTTGTCATTCCCGATAAAAGACCCATGATCTCATTATCTTTTAAAACAACAATGCCATGTAACCAAGCATAATCAAGTACCACTTCATACAATTGAATCTTTTTTTCCTTACTAAATAAGTCGACTTTAATTTCCTTTACATCTATTGAATTTCCAATATCTCCTTTGATATTTTCCTTATCTCTCAAATAGGATATCAACAGCTGCTTAACATCATCAGAAATATCTGCCCCATACTTCATATCAATATTTATAGGTTCAAGCCCATTGTTGATTCCTTTACTTTCATTACAGCCAATGAAAAATATAGCTACACCGATAACTAGTAATATATAATAAATTTTTTTCACTCTTCTTCGCCCCTCTATAGATAATCACTTATTTCCTCCTCGATCATTTATTTTGTCCATCTTGATGCTAATCTCCTGTAAATGTAGCTTTAAAATATCTACTTTTTCCTCTACTCTTTTTATATCTCTGGGTATTTCAATAGCAATCTTGTATATCAAATATCCAAATCCAAGCAGCATTAGGAATATTTCCATCATCTACAATCACTCTTTCTATTATCTTTTACTATATGTTACTATTTTTTATCCGCAAATTGTTTTCATAGCTCCAAACCCTATACCCTATGTATCAATCTTAGCCATTATCTTTAACTTTAATTCTTCTTATCTGTTCTAGACTTCTTTCTGCTTCCCATTTATGCTGTATAACATTTGACTGAGTATAATTATCTAGTATCCTTGTACTTTCTTCATTGGCAAAGGACTGTAATGATCTAATCAGTTTCCATATCATGAGATCATCGGACTCATATCTATCAAATAAATCTATTAAATCATCAAAACTTTCTTCATTATGTTCATAAAAGGATATAAAACCGATTGCATCAATAGCCTCAAGTATCTGATGATATTCTCCGGTTTTTAAGCATAATCTCAAATGTTTTAATGCCGGTGTTCCTATCTTACATATCGTTCTAGCTATTATATCCCTTGGTAGGGGATAATTATTTTTGCCAAATTTCTTTTTTGGAAGTGTCCCATGCTGATTTTTACCTACTAGCCCCAAATGTTTGATCAATACTTCACTTGCTTTTTCGCCATATACACTTACTGACTCTGATAAAGCTATCTTTGTATACAGCTTTTTTTCCTTAGATAGTGCTTTTATCAAAGCCAGCATTGTCTCTGTATCTTTATACTTAATCAATAATTTTGATGCAATTGTTCTTTCTATAGGAGTCTTAGATTGCAATAATTTGTATAGTTCTTCTTTACTTTCATATCCATATTTTAAAAGGTCTTCATCTTCAACATAACCCCTTGATTTTAACTGATTAATATCACTTTTCATAATTATCATCCTTTAGTCATTTGCTTTTTATATTGCCATAATGTAAGTACATCAGAATGTACTATTTCACCAATCTTTATATAGCCCATCTTTTCATAAAAATGATGATTACGATAACTTTTATGGGGGGTAATGAGTTCCCACTCTAATGCATCAAGGTTATCTTTCTCAATGTATTCAATAGCTTTAGACCCTATGCCTAGACTCTGGAATTTGGGGATAACAGATATAACTCTTAGATAATAATTGTTATTTTCTCTTTTACGAACTATAATATCTCCTACTATTTCTCTATCAATAATAATCTTATATACAATGCGATTTTCTATTTGTCTTATTATAGCTTCTTTAGACTCATTATAGGAAGGGCATTCGCCGTATAAAAGATAATCATCATAAAAACATTTATTTTGGACTTCTATTAATTTTAAGGCATCATCAATACATGCACGTTCAATAGATATATTCATGTCAACCTCCATTTAGCTATTTTAACTAATTCTTGTCTCCAAAGCAATATTTGTATTAATAAGTATGTAGAATCAATCATGCTATTTTTCTTCCTTTGAAAGGTCTTTTTCCACCTTGAATTCTATAATTTCTCCATTAGAATAAGTCATTTTAATATGTCTCATAAGCGTCCAATCCTCATCTGGCTTTTTCCTAACCAGCCATAAGCGAATTGGATTATTTTTAGTGGACTTATCAAATATAATTACTTTATCATTATCAGTAATATCATAGCCAAGGTTTTCTACATACTCAAAAGATATATTTTCGACCTTACTATTATTTTTAAAATCCTTTAGATAATTAGTCGGTGCCGTTATTATAATTAAACCAACTATTATTCCAGAAATAATTAATCTTCCTTTATATTTATTATTCACTACCGAAGTTCCCAATGTAGCGCCTACAAATCCTAATAACAATCGGCTCTCTAAACTGGCTAACATATAAGGGGTAATGAAGTTTAAAATAAAGTAGCAGCTTAATATTACAATGGGAAACATGATATAATTATATTTTTTCATTCTCCATAGTCCAAGAAATAGGGTCCATAGGGCAAGACATATATATATTCCACCTATTACAATTATGGTTTCCCTTAATGTATCTGTTTTCATATAGCCATAGTATCCAGAAATCACTAGTATGGGAATATACATACCTATAATTTCAATTATTCTATAGATCATAGTTCCTTGCTTTATCTTTTCTTTTTTTTCAAAAACTGTTAACAATATTATAGTTATACAAGCAACTATAGCAGCAATTATTGATAGTATCCTCATATTTTATTCTCCTATTCTTTTAAATATAACCACAATAATGTTATGACATTATTGTTTGTTATGCCATTTTAACCTGATTTAAATCATCGTAAATCCATTTAAATGCTATAAAAGGTTTCATCCTTTCTTTTTCAACCTCATCGAGTAACCAGTATAATATATTCCAATCATTAAAACAAAGGATACTATAAATGTAAATACCATATCATGAATTGAAATGAAAAATAGTAAATTTTCTTCTAGCCATGAACTCACTCTTATTATTGGTAAGTAGAACATCTGAGGTGCAGATCCAACCACATTAAGCATAAATTGCCCCATAAATACCACCTGAAATATGATTAAAATCATACTAATAATGGCAAAGCAATTACCCAGTAAAATCGATTCTCTAGTTGTTTTTACATAATCATAGGATTTATATCCTAGAAAAAACCAGTATGTACAAAATAGGATACCAATAATTGAGATTATCGTCCCATACCAATCATATTTTATCATTGCATAATTAAGTAAATATCCTATAACAAATGGCGATAGCGAAAAAAATAACAATTTAAGTCTCTTCATATACAGTTCATCCTCCTTACCCCTTCCACTACAGATCGAATATTGATCATTATCAATTCAACCCTTTAAATCAAAGTAGCTGATATAAGTATTAATCCATATTTTTTCATATTCATATCTCTCTTTTCTGTTATATTCATTTTCATAATAGTTATCTACTATAAGCTGTTTTTCATATCCTTCCCACTTTTATTTCTTTTTTAATGTGATGACTCCCACTTCCGGTTTATTGAATACTCTTATTGGTGCTATACTATTCCCTAATCCTCTATTTACAATCATATTTACTTCATTATAATTGTATTTCCCACCATCATATTTTGGAAATAATCCTTGATTAGGAGCTATTATACCTCCTATAAAGGGAAGTCTTATTTGTCCCCCGTGGGCATGTCCACATAGAATCAAATCAATATTTTTCTCTTTATACAATTCAAACAATTCTGGTCTATGTGACAATAATATCGTAACCTGTTCTTCATTTATATTTTCTAGTAAAATATCAATTTTTTCATTTGTTATTTTATACCCATTATGGGGCTTTGAGTATTCTTCATAATATTTTGCTGGATCATCAATTCCTATGATATTTAATATTTTGTTCCCATATTTAATCTCAGCCTTATCATCACTAAGAATATGTACTCCTAAACCCTCAATACTCCTTTTTAATTCCCCATATTTTCCTGACCACCATTCATGATTTCCCGTTACATAGTATATGGGAGCCATATCTAGGAGTTTCTCAAGTAATCCTATGGCAGCAGCTTTATTGTAACGTCTCCTATCAATCAAATCACCTGTGATCACTATTATATTAGGATTTCTTTTTTTTATGATGTTGACTAAATTATTCTGACCAAATATCTTATTATGTATATCAGAGAGATGTATTATCCTAAATTCTTCATATTCACGAGGAAGCTTTTTTATCTCTATAATATAATTTGTTACAGTAATCCAATTGTTTTCTATGAATAAAAAAATCATTAGTGCAATAATAGTACAGATTATATTCCACTTTATATTAATCATATATATACCTAACTTTCTCTAAAAACTACATTCTATCTATTATTGTATAGTTCTCTTAATTGTCATAGGTTCCCTTCTAGTTTTTCCTTAATAATTTGTGAATTCTAGAATATTGAGGAAATTGCATAACTCTTACTTGACATAATTCCATAATACACGAAGGATGGCTTTGGAGATTTTCAAAAAATATATTTATATGTTAACCCCACCCAATGACTTCTAATGCCATATTTTCTATTGAATCTTTATATAGATACTTGTTATAATTATAATAAATGTATATTATTTAACTATTGAACTTTTTTTATAATGAAGCAAATTGCATAATTACTTCCTACAAAAAACATCCACTATATATAGTTTGAAAATCTCCAAAGGTATACCACCAAATATGCTATATCTTAAATATTCAAATTAAGGATGATATTCGCATATGCAATTTCCTCAATCAATAACATTATATATCTTAATAAAATCAGTAAATATCTAGGGGGACATTTTAGATGAAAAAGGGTAATAGATATTCAATAGGTGAAGTGGAAGAAATTTGTAATGTTCCTAAAAAAACATTACGATATTATGATGATATTAGATTGGTTGTACCTGAATTCAGAGATGAAGGTAGTAAATATCGATATTATAGTAAAGACCAAATGATAACACTATGTATAATTCGTAAGTTAAGAATGTATGGATTTAAGCTTAAAAGGATTCAAGAAATAATAAACGATAATAGCGCTGAAACTCTAAGGAAGAGTATTGAACTTAAATTACTAGAGATATCTGAAGAAATAAACACCCTTCAAAATATCTACCATGACGGGCATACTTTTTTAGAACGCCTTAAAGAAGGTGTTGATTTAATATCTTACTGTTCTATTGATAATGTTGTAGACAATAGACGGAATATACAAATAGAAGAAATTCCTGAAATGGACTTATTATATACTAAAGAAGTTATGAAGAAATATTCAAACTCAGAAGTTTCTATAAAGAGATGGGTGGAGATTGTTAATTTGTGTAATAAACTACACTTAAAGAGTAAGGGATTAATTATAGTTACATATCATTCAAACCCCCTTGAACAGTTTTTATTTATGGACTCAGAAATTGAATTTGGTATATTGATTGATCCTCCTGGGAGTAATAATATTAATGCCGATAATTATAGAAAATTTGGAGGTTTTACTGCGGCTACTACCACTCATATAGGTAATTATTCTAATATTGCTAATACACATATTAAATTAATACAGTGGATCAATAGAAATGGATATAAAATTGCTGGTAATATCTCAGAAGAATTTATTATATCTCCCCTAGATGTTAATAATGTAGACGAGCATATTACCAAAGTAATAATCCCAGTAGTTAAGATGGATAAATCTAAATAGTAAAGTATTTATATAAATATATATAGGGAAATCTTTTCAGAGTTCCCTATATATTTATTGAGCAAATTGTATAATTACCTTCTACAAAAGCTATCTACTATATATATTTTAATACGCTTCGTATACAAACTGAACTACTGTTGATAAGGGTGGATCGGGTAGTACATCTATGGAACTTGGAAATGGTGGATTCTTAGGAACTTCGATGATCTTGAAGGAACGAACCTCTATTAAAGCACGTTTTCCATCTATCTCCTTAATTCTTGCAATATACTCCATATAATCCCCTGCAAATGAA
>JAOASB010000020.1 GCA_025210375.1 Maledivibacter sp.
ACTTGGCACAATTGCATATGCGAATATCATCCTTAATTTAATTACTTAAGATATAAGCATATTTGGTGGTATAGCTTTGAAGATTTTTAAACTACATGTAGTAGATGGTTTTTATAGAAAGTAATTATGCAATTTGCTCATTTAAATTAATAGGATTAAGTATAGAATAATAATTAGATTAGTAAAGCCAAGAACTATTTCATGCTAATTCTCTATATGGTAAAATAGAAAAAACAGAAAAGTGGAGTGTAAAGGGTTATGACGAAAAATTCTGTCCTAGTGCATGGATACAATAAGAACAAAAAGGATATGTATGTTCTCTCTAAGAATTTAGAAAAGCTTAATCATAAATGCATAGTGGTAGATTTACCTTTAACATATAAGGAAATTGATTATGCCTATTCTGTATTTGAAAAAAGTATAGAAGGTATTTTAAAGGATTTAAGGGGGGGTGAAAAAATTAATTTGATTGGACATAGTACGGGGGGTTTGATAATAAGAAAACTTCTATTGAATACTAAGTTTATTGATCAAGTTAATAATTGTGTTTTGATTGCTACACCGAATAATGGGAGTGAGCTTGCGGATTTGGCAGCTAGATATTTCGGTTTCTTAACCGATGCCTATAAAACCCTTAAATCATTGCGAACAGAATATGTAAAAAGTATAGAGTTTATTAAGGGGGATAAAGTCAGAGTCGGAGCTATAGCAGGAAATAGAAACAATCTTCTTATGGGTAAGTTTTTGAAAGATCAAAATGATGGTAGGATTAATGTGAATTCTGTATTTCACAAAGGGCTAAACGATTTTATCATACTGCCCTATGGGCATAAAGAAATACATTATAAATGGAAAACCGCAAAGCTTGCAGATAATTTTATAGAAAAAGGACGATTTATTGAGTCCTAAATATATTCAAGCTATGTATACCTATTTTTACATTTTCAATATATTATATAATGTATATGAATCCCTATAAGTAATATTAATCGGAGGATATAAAAATGATTATTCAGCTACCAAAGGAAGTTGAAATTATATTGGATGTATTGTATAACAATGGATATGAAGGATATATAGTAGGAGGATGTGTTAGAGACAGTATTATAGGTAAAATTCCAAATGATTGGGATATTTGTACAAGTGCTGAGCCTAAGGAAATGCTGCATATTTTTAGGCATTTTAAAGTAATACCTACTGGGTTAAAGCATGGTACAGTGACAGTGGTTATAAATAATCAGCATTTTGAAGTGACTACATATAGAATAGACAAAGAATACATAGATGGAAGAAGGCCCAGTGAAGTTGAATTTACCAATAGCTTAAGGGAAGATTTAAAGCGTAGGGATTTTACTATCAATGCTATGGCTTATAATAATAACCACGGTTTAATAGACTATTATGGGGGTATAGACGATATACATAATAAGAAAATTAAGTGTGTAGGAAATGCCTTTGAAAGGTTTAATGAAGATTATCTAAGGATGTTAAGGGGTGTCAGGTTTTCATCACAACTAGAATATGAGCTTGATGTAGAAACATTTAAAGCTATCAAGGAGCTATCACGAAACATCGTAAATATTAGTAAGGAAAGAATAAGAGAAGAAATTAATAGGATTCTATTATCACAAAGGCCCTCAAAGGGGATTGAGCTATTAGAGGTAACTGGATTGCTACAACATATCCTGCCCGAACTTCAAAAATGCGTTAGGTTTCAGCAGAAAAATCCCCATCATGATAAAGACGTATTTTATCATACCTTAAGTGTATTAGATAATACGGATAAGGATTTGGTGTTGAGGCTTTCAGCATTATTACATGATATTGCTAAACCCGAGACCTTTTCTGTAGATGAGGAAAATATAGGACATTTCTATAGGCATCATATGAGGGGGATGGAATTAGCTGAAGGCATACTAAAAAGATTGAAATACGATAATAGAACAATTGAGTCAGTTAAGGCACTAGTTAAGGAACATATGATAAAGCACGATATGCCTACACCAAGAGTAATAAAAAGATTGATTAATAGAGTTGGCAAGGATAATATAGATAGACTATTTAAGCTTCAAGCAGCAGATATAAAGGGGAGTAAAGCACCCTATGATTTTAGCAATATTAACAAAGCAAAAGAGATAAGTGATAAAATATTAAATGAACAGCAGCCATTAACTGTAAAGGATTTAGATATAAATGGTAATGATTTAATGATCCTAGGGGTAGCTCAAGGTAAAGAAATAGGTGCTATTTTAAATAAACTATTAGATAGGGTTCTAGACAATCCACAACTGAATAAAAGGCATATATTGATTGATGAAGCAAAAGAGATTTTAGAAATATGAAAAAAATAAACGAGTAGGATTAATAGTTTATTTTGAATCTGCTTTAATGGGGGGAAAGAAATGTTTTTCAAAAAGAAAAAGAAGGATTCCCATAGGGGAAAGGTTTTATCCAAACAAAAAGAAATTCCAGATATTTTAGAAATTAAAGATAAGGGAAAAGGTAAGCTGGATAATGTCCCCGACGAAATAGTTGCTAAGGCAATTAAGGATATATTATCTAAGGATTGAGGCTATAAAAAATGGTATTACGACAGGCCTATTAGTTATAGGGATGATAAATAGTAATTTCACATTTAAATAGAAAACACTTCTATGGGATTTCCCTATAGAAGTGTTTTTAAATTTATTAATTTTCAAAAAAGAAAAAATGAACCCTTGGGTTCAAAAAAAATGTATGCGTATTAAACATATTATATTAAGATTTTACCCTAAACGACAATAGATGTCAATATATTTATTTCGATTATAAAAAATGTCGAATATTTATAATTATAAAGTGAAGCTAGAAAACTGATTTCCATAATTTTGTATAAAATATTTTGAAATGGCTAAAATACTAGATAAATTAAACTATGGCTCAATAATATTAAGAATGACTATACATATATGTTAAATATGCAAGGAGGTTTTATTGTGCTTTATAAGAAAAAAAGGAAGACGGGTAGAGTGGTTGTATTATTGTGTGGTATTCTCCTTTTTGCCGGGTTTACCTATGGATATATGTCTAATAATAAACCATTAAATAAGCCCCAGAATACCAGCAAGTTACCATTAAGTAGTAATAACAACTATCCAGGGAGTAATATAAAAACTAGGGATGATGAAAAAGTTAATAATGAAGATAGCCAAGAAACTATTGAAAATAAAGAAGCTAATATTAATGAGACAATGAAGGTAGTAAATGAAGAATCAAAAATTGTTTTTAATACACTTTATTTAAAAACTGGTAAAACAGATACTAAAAAGGTCGAAATTCCAGTTACTATTGTGGGAGCGAACCTAAATCAATTTAAAGAATATATAGAAGATAACTATAGGGATTGGGAAATCAAAGGGGTTTCCCTTAGAACCGCCTCCCTATATAAAGAAATTGATGGATATAATCCCAATTACTTCATAATACAAAATAAGGATGGGTATATAGCAGTTTATAAAATTAATAAAGAAGGTAAAAAGGAGGTATATGAGGTAACGGACATATCCATATCAACCTTAAGTGAAATGGATAAATTAAAGCTGGATAAAGGAATAATTGCTAAAAACTTAGAAGAATTGTATAGGATCATAGAAGGTTATAGTAACTAGGTGTACATACTCGTACATCTTTTTTTTTATTAAGTCACATCCAAAACATGAACTGGAGGTGCTACCTGGTCGTTTTTTTATATTACCATCCATAAAAAAGAAGGATTAACAGCATTGATATCGAATATATGTTTGTATCAATAATATTATATTGGAGGATATAGAAATGATCATTTTAGGAATTGATCCAGGCATTGCAATACTTGGATATGGTATAGTAGAATATAATGGGAACTCTTTTAAAACATTGGATTATGGAGCAATACTTACTGACTCAAAACAAGCAACTCCAGATAGATTGAAAAAAATTTATATTGAGTTAGAAGAAATATTGGATTTATATAAGCCCGATGCAGTTGCTATAGAAGAACTGTTTTTCAATAAAAATGTTAAAACCGCAATAGTTGTAGGGCAGGCAAGGGGAGTGGCTATATTAGCCGCCGCTCAAAAGAATGTAGAAATTTTTGAATACACACCACTTCAGGTGAAGCAAGGAGTGGTTGGCTATGGTAGGGCGGAAAAGAAACAGGTACAGATAATGGTAAAAACCTTTCTAAACCTTAAGTCAGTACCAAAACCCGATGATGTAGCCGATGCGCTGGCAGTTGCCATCTGCCATGCCCATACCGGTAGAATGGGTAACATTTTTAAATGTTAGAACTTTAAACTAAACTAACGAGGTGAGATAATTGATAGATTTTATTAAGGGAAAATTAGATTATATTGGAGAAGATCATGTTGTAATAGAAAATAATTCAATAGGTTATAAAATATATACTTCTGCTTATACGGTTTCTGACTTGAACGGAAAAAGCGGAGATGCTATAGTATATACTCAGATGATTGTTAGGGAAGATGATATAAGACTATGTGGGTTTAGCTGTAGAGCTGAACTAAAGGTCTTTGATTTACTTAGGACAGTTAAAGGGGTAGGAACCAAGGTGGCCTTGGGTGTCCTATCTTCTATTCCATATGGACAATTAGTCAATGTTTTAATGGCTGGGGATGTGACAAGCTTAACACGGGCTCCTGGAATAGGTAAAAAAACTGCTCAACGGATTGTTTTAGAGCTTAAGGATAAAGTTAATAAAGTCGATGAATTTAAAACATTGGATTCTGTTGAATTTGACAATAATATAATAAATATTACTTCAGATAATGACGAAGTCATTGAAGCTCTTGTGTCATTAGGGTATAGTAGAGTAGAGGCACAGAAAGTGCTTGGAAAAATAGATAGTAGTCTTCCAATTGAGGAAAAGATAAAGCAGTCATTGAAGCTGTTAGTTAAATAGGAAGGATGATGGATTGAAATGAGTAATGGATTAGATGATAATAGAATAGTAACCCCTACTCTCAAGGAAGATGATAATGAAGTAGAAGGCAGCCTAAGACCCAAAAACTTAAAGGAATATATTGGACAAGATAAGGTTAAAAATAAGCTTAATATTTTTATAGATGCCGCAAAGATGAGGGGGGAAGCCCTAGATCATGTACTATTATATGGGCCTCCTGGGCTTGGGAAAACAACCTTGTCTAATATTATTGCCAATGAAATGGGGGTAAATATAAGGATAACCTCTGGGCCGGCAATTGAACGCCCTGGGGACTTAGCGGCTATACTGACAAATCTAATGGAGAACGATGTTTTATTTATAGATGAGATACATAGACTCAGCCGCAGCGTTGAAGAAGTGCTTTATCCTTCTATGGAGGATTATGCTTTAGATATTATTATTGGTAAAGGACCAAGTGCTAGATCGGTAAGGATTGAATTACCAAAGTTTACTTTGATAGGAGCTACAACAAGGGCTGGAATGTTGACATCTCCACTTAGAGATAGATTTGGGGTTATTTGTAAATTGGATCTTTATAAAAATAAGGATTTAAAAACTATTGTACTAAGATCAGCTAATCTTCTTAATGTGCCTATTAGTGATGAAGCAGCATTGGAAATAGCAAAAAGAAGTAGAGGAACACCTAGAATTGTTAATAGATTACTAAAAAGGGTTAGAGATTTTGCACAGGTTGTTGGTGACGGAGAAATAACCATTGAAGTGGCAAGGAAAGCTTTAAAAATGTTAGAGGTCGATGATCTTGGACTTGATGGAGTTGATAGAAAAATACTAACAACAATAATACAAAACTTTGACGGAGGACCAGTTGGACTAGATACATTAGCGGCTTCAACTGGTGAGGAGAAAAATACCGTGGAAGATGTCATTGAACCATTTTTATTGCAATTAGGTTTTATTAATAGAACTCCTAGGGGAAGGGTAGTAACTAAAAAGGGCTATGAGCATATGGGATTAGACTTTCATCAAAAAGATGGAGATGAAAAGCTATGGGATCTATTGGAAGATTAATTATATATCTTGGTATTACCCTTATAATAATAGGAGTAATAATCATACTAGGGAGCAAAATAGGGCTTGGACGCTTGCCTGGAGATATCTTCATTAAGAAAGGTAATATGACTTTTTATTTTCCTATACTAACATGTATCATTATTAGTGTTCTCTTAACTACAATATTAAATTTATTCTTTAAGAGATAAGGGGCCTTCAAAAAATAAACTAGTCATTTTACTCGTCCTTTTGATTCTTTTCGTACATCTAACTTGTTTAGTTTTTTCATATGCATAAATACTATAAAAGGGGAGTCAAGATGAAAAAAAGAGTATATGTCTTGTGCGGTTTAATATTAATCTTAATTTTTAGCACAATCGTTTCATGGGGTATTGATAAGGATAGTATACCTAGTTTAGTTAAGATTGGTCTTAGATATGGTGAAGGATCTGCGTCTGTAGTAAATCTTAAGTCTATTAGTGGATTTGACTTTGGATATTATGATGATAATGAATTCTGTACCTTATTCGATCTTATGGACGAAGAGAAGCTTATTATTAAAAGGGATGAGTACTTTAAGATACAGGTAGGGGATAGTTTTTCATCTAAAGAAGAAATGGAAGGCTTTATAGATTCTTTGGGGGACTTAGGTTGTTATCCAGTATATGATAGGGGCTGGAAGGTATGGATAGGTCTATTTACTACAAAGGAACAAGCAGAAGAATTCGCAGGTGGAAATGGAAATATCAGTAATAAAAAACTGCAAGTTGTAAATCCTAATAATGGATGTGTTGTAGTTTCAGACAAAAGAGGAAAAAACATCTTTATGTATAATTGTTCCGAAAGAGAATATAATTTTAGACCCGTCCTTGATAAAGATGGAAATGAGTTAATATCCCTTGATGACAAGAAATATCGTGGAGGTATAATTGTTAAAAGGTTCCCGGAGAGTGATATGACTATCATAAATAATATAAGCTTAGAGGATTATCTTTATGGAGTTCTTCCAAGGGAAATGTCGGGGGATTGGCCGATGGAGGCATTGAAAGCTCAAGCTGTTGCAGCACGTACCTACGCGATTGCAACTATACATAAGCATGAAGATTTGGGTTTCAATTTATGTAGTACTACTAATTGTCAAGTATATGGAGGCTACGATGTTGAAAAGCCAAGAAGTAATATGGCGGTTGACGAAACGGCTGGGGAAGTGTTAATCTATGATGGTAAAATAATAAGTCCCTTTTATCATTCCAATAGTGGGGGACACACAGAAGATAGTGAAAATGTTTGGAGTATTAAGTTGCCATATATTAGAGGAGTTGA
This sequence comes from Maledivibacter sp., assembly GCA_025210375.1. Taxonomy (NCBI): domain Bacteria; kingdom Bacillati; phylum Bacillota; class Clostridia; order Peptostreptococcales; family Caminicellaceae; genus Maledivibacter; species Maledivibacter sp. Next base: position 7,316 of record JAOASB010000020.1, read on the forward strand.
GGACGAATTTTCTTTAGGGGCTCCAAATAGCAATTGGACAAAGAGTTATACTGTAAAAGAAGTAAAAAATATATTGAATTCCGCTGGACTTACTATAGGAGATATAAGGGCAATGTATTCAGAAGGGCGTTCAAAGAGCGGTAGAGTGCTAAGCTTAAAGATAAGTGATGGTTCGAGGGAAATAGATTTAGCAAAGGGAAAGACTAGATCAATATTTGGTCCTAGGGCCATAAAAAGTATGAATTTTAATATTAGTTCAGATGTGGACTTTTTTATAAAATCAGCTGACTTTGATAGTATTACTACGAAACCAATGAGTAGTGTTACTATATTATCAGCGGATAAGTCTATAAAAACCTCGCCAGATGAGAACTATAAAGTATTTAATGGGGATGATTATATAACATCTTCTGGAGTTCCTACAAAATACATATTTAGTGGTATAGGATATGGTCATGGATTGGGTATGAGTCAATGGGGAGCAAAAAAAATGGCTGAATTGGGATATATCTATGAAGATATATTAAAGCACTATTATAGTGGTACAATGATATATAAATAGCAATATATAGATTATATTTTATTCCTTAAAATTGCCTTAAAACATTGGCTATTTAATAAAATAATAGGAGTTATGACAATGAAGACAAGTGATTTTTATTTTGATTTACCCGAGGAGCTAATTGCTCAGGTACCTTTAGAAGTAAGGGATGAATCTAGACTTATGGTACTTAACAAAGAAAATGGAGATATAAAGCATAAAACCTTTGCCGATATTTTAGATTATCTAAGGGAAGGCGATTGCTTAGTTCTAAATGACACAAGGGTCATACCTGCAAGGCTTTTTGGTGTAAAGGATACTGGAGCAAATGTTGAATTCTTACTTTTGAAGAGAGTAGATAAAAATAAATGGCAAACCCTGGTTAAACCTGGTAAAAGGGCCAAGCTGGGCTCTAAGTTCTCCTTTGGTAATAATAATGAATTGACAGGAGAAATCGTTGATTTAGCTGAAGAGGGAACAAGGATAATAGAATTTACATATGATGGAATATTTGAAGAGGTGCTGGATAAGCTGGGGAATATGCCCCTTCCACCATATATAACCGAGACCTTAAATGATAGAGAGCGATATCAAACGGTGTACTCAAAACACAGTGGATCTGCTGCTGCGCCAACGGCAGGTCTTCATTTTACAGAGGAGCTTCTAGATAAAATACAGAAAAAGGGTATAAAAATAGCGTATGTAACTTTACATGTAGGGCTTGGAACATTTAGACCAGTAAAAGTAGATAATGTACTTGAACATAAAATGCATTCGGAATTTTATATGGTTAGTAAAGAGGCCGCGGAATTAATAAATGCAACAAAACAGAATGGTGGTAGAATAATATCCGTTGGAACAACAGCCACAAGAACGTTGGAAACTGTAGCAAGCAATGAAGGATTAATGAAAGAGGGAAATGGTTGGACTGATATATTCATATATCCAGGCTATGAATTTAAGATTATTGATGGACTTTTGACAAATTTTCATTTGCCAGAATCTACGCTAATAATGCTTGTTAGCTCCCTTTCCAGTAGGGAAAATGTATTGAATGCTTATAATGAAGCTGTGAAAGAGAGATATAGGTTTTTTAGTTTTGGAGATGCAATGCTAGTGATATAGGAGGAAAAAATATGGCAATAAAATATGAACTAATAAAAGAATGTAAGCAAACTGGTGCTAGATTAGGTAAGATACATACACCCCATGGGACTATAGAAACTCCTATTTTTATGCCCGTAGGCACACAGGCAACTGTTAAGTCTATGACACCAGAGGAATTAAAGGAAGTACAGTCGCAAATAATATTAAGTAATACATATCATCTTTATTTAAGACCCGGCCATGAGCTGGTAGAAAAAGCCGGTGGGCTTCATAGATTCATGAATTGGGATAGACCTATACTTACTGATAGTGGAGGATTTCAGGTTTTTAGCTTAGGGGATCTTAGAAAGATTTCTGAAGAAGGAGTGGAGTTTAGATCTCATATTGATGGTTCTAAGCATTTTATAAGTCCAGAAAAAGCAATGCAAATTCAAAATGCCTTAGGCTCGGACATAATGATGGCCTTTGATGAATGTGCCCCTTATCCAGCAGACAGAGAATATGTTAAAAATTCTTTGGAAAGGACAACTAGATGGGCGAAGAGATGTAAAGATGCCCATAAAAGAACTGATACCCAGGCATTGTTTGGGATTATTCAAGGTGGGATGTATAAGGATTTAAGAGAACAAAGTGTTAAAGAAATTACTGATCTGGATTTTCCAGGATATGCTGTAGGAGGACTAAGTGTAGGTGAGCCTAAGCCTCTCATGTATGAGGTCCTTGAATATACAACGCCTTTAATGCCTAAGAATAAGCCTAGGTATCTCATGGGAGTAGGTAGTCCCGATTGTTTGATTGAAGGTGTTATTAGAGGAATAGACATGTTTGATTGTGTTCTTCCTACTAGGATAGCTAGGAATGGTACAGCCATGACAAGTCAAGGGAGAATAACCATAAAGCAAGCTAGGTACTTTGACGATTTTACTCCACTTGATCCCGAATGTGACTGTTATACTTGTAGGAATTATACTAAAGCATATTTGAGACATTTATTTAAGGCAAATGAGATTTTATCATCAAGACTATTTTCATACCACAATTTATACTTTTTACTTAAGCTTATGGAGAATGTAAGGGAAGCAATAAGAAATGATAGTTTATTAGATTTTAGAAAAGAGTTTTTTCAAAAGTATGGCTATGAATTAAATTAAAAAAAATAAAGGAAAATTAAATTTTCTGTTGAATATTATAAGTTGAGTATTATTAGCCACCATAGAGATTCCAGTCAAAACTTTAACTTATGCACATCAAAGCTTTTGGCAAGATATGAGATTTTGATATGTATAAGTTAAGATTTACTTAGAACTCTATACAGATTAAAAGGAGGAGAGTTATAGTGCAACAATATTCAGGTTTAGTAATGATGGTTGTGTTCTTTGGTATCTTTTACTTTTTGTTAATCAGACCTCAACAAAAGAAAAATAAGAACATCCAAAAAATGAGAAGTGAATTGAAGGTTGGAGATAATATCATAACCATAGGTGGAATACATGGTAAAGTGCTAAACATCAAAGATGAAGTGTTAACTCTAGAAGTTGGTGCTGATAAGGCAAAACTACAGATTGCAAAATGGGCTGTAGGAAGTGTAAGTGATAAAGAATAGTTTAAAGAGAATGGTTTAGAGCCATTCTTTTTTTTGTAAAAAATGTATAAATAATTTCTCCCTACATATATTTTATTAAAAGTATAAAGTATTATGGGGAGGTGTATTGGTTTGGCTAAAGCTAAAATTTTAAATAATAAAGAAAAAATGCCTAGACTTACATACTTGAGGAGTATTTTAAGAGCAGTATTATTTGCATTAATAATCATGGTGGTTGTAGCGGCACTGATAACATTTACTTCTCTATCAGAAGCAATGATGCCCATGGTGACGTCTATTATTATGATTTTGAGTATAGCCTTTAGTGGGTTACTATCAGCTAGACAATTTAAAAATAAAGGATTCATACATGGTATAGTGACTGGGGCTATATATATCCTGTTGATTATGTTTTTAAGTTGGATTTTTATAAGGGACTTTTCAATAGACAAGTTTAATATCATAAAAGGGGTTATAGGAATTGTTTCTGGTGGAATAGGAGGAATGATAGGAGTAAATTTAAAATAATACTTTTCATTAGTAATAGCTATGTGCTATAATTTAGTAGTACTTATAAATTTAGGAGGTAGGAATAAAAAATGAAGCACATAAAAACATTAAGCTTTGGATCACTTAAGCAATCTGCAGCTAAGGGTGGATGTGGAGAATGTCAAACATCTTGTCAGTCCGCGTGTAAAACTTCTTGTACAGTAGGAAACCAAGAATGTGAAAACAGATAATACTACATACAAAAGGCAGCATATAGGCTGCTTTTTCTATGTGAAAAATATTTTATAGAGAGTTTAGGGTAAATCTTAATTTATACATAGCAAAATACTCAGTGTTTCTAAGAGTTTTTGATATGTATAAATTAAAGTTTTGACTGGAATCTCTATATATAGATAATCTGAGTTATCTATAATGGATTTTACACTTGATTAATAAATCTAAATTTAATAGAATAAAAATTAGAGCTTTATACAAATTAATGAAAAAGGGGACAAGATATGATACATAAGTTTAGAATAGATGATGTAATGATAGTTATGGATGTGAATAGTGGTGCTATTCACGTTGTAGATGAACTAGTTTACGACATCTTAGATTATTATCCTTTTAGTGATAAACAAGAAATGATTGAAAAGTTAAAAAATAAGTATAATGAAGGTGAAATTGAAGCTGCAGCTGAGGAGATAGATGAGCTTATAGAAAATGGAATATTATTTAGTGATGATACTTATATAAACAACTCCTTTTTCACAAATAGAAAACCTGTTATAAAAGCCTTATGTCTTCATATTGCCCATGACTGTAATATTAGATGTGAGTATTGCTTTGCTTCACAGGGGGACTTTAAAGGTGATAGAAGCCTAATGACGGAAGAAGTAGGAAAAAAAGCACTAGATTTTCTTATTGAAAACTCGGGAAATAGAAGAAATCTAGAGGTTGACTTCTTTGGTGGAGAACCTCTATTAAATTTTGAAGTAGTAAAGAAATTAGTTGAATATGGTAGAAAAAGAGAAAAGGAAGCAAATAAAAGATTTAGATTTACCATAACTACAAATGGAGTACTACTAAATGATGAGATAATAGAGTATATTAATGAAAATATGGACAATGTGGTTTTAAGTATAGATGGAAGAAAAGAAATAAATGATAAGATGAGATATACCATAAATGGTGGGGGCACATATGATATAATTATTCCTAGAATCAAAAAAATGGTGGATGCTAGAAAGGATAAAAGCTATTATGTTAGGGGAACCTTTACAAAGCATAATCTGGATTTTGCAAAGGATGTACTGCATTTAGCGGATTTAGGCTTTAAGAGTACTTCCATTGAACCAGTGGTGGCTGAACCCGGTAAAAGTTATGAATTGACTGAGGAAGATTTGCCGGAAATCCTTGAACATTATGAAGAGTTGGCTAGGGAAATTATCCGTAGGGAAGAGGCCGGTAAGGGCTTTAACTTTTTTCACTTTATGATTGACCTTAATCAAGGGCCTTGTGTTATAAAAAGACTAACTGGATGTGGTGCTGGCTCAGAATATTTAGCCATTACTCCAGAGGGTGATATATATCCCTGTCATCAATTTGTGGGGAATACAGATTTTTCAATGGGCAATGTATTAACTGAATTCAAAAACAGGGAAATAGGAACTAATTTTGCAAATGCCCATGTATATAGCAAAGAAAAATGTAGGGAATGTTGGGCTAAATTTTATTGCAGTGGTGGATGCCATGCAAACGCCTATAACTTTAATGAAGATATAAATGTTCCCTATGAGCTTGGTTGTGAGATGGAAAAAAAGAGAATAGAATGTTCACTGTATATAAAGGTAAAACTAAACATGAAATAGAATTATATTATAGTGGAGGTAATATTTATGGTTATAAAATACCTAGATCATGAACCAAGTATTCATGGGAGCTGTTATGTATCTGAAACAGCTCAAATTATTGGGAGAGTAACTTTAAAGGAAAATGCAAATGTTTGGTTTGGAAGCGTATTAAGGGGGGATGGAAACTATATTGAAGTAGGAGCCAACACGAATATACAGGATAATAGTGTTGTCCATATAAATAAAGATACGCCAACGATAATTGGAGAGAATTGTACCATAGGTCATGGAGCAATTGTTCATGCCTGCACAATTGGGAATAATGTTTTAATTGGAATGGGAGCAATTGTTTTAGATGGAGCAGTTATTGAAGATAATGTTATAATTGGAGCTGGCGCATTGGTTCCACCAGGCAAAACAATTCCTCAAGATTCGTTAGCAGTAGGCTCTCCATGTAAAGTAGTAAGAAAGCTTTCTGAAGAAGAAGTTAGTGGTTTAGAAGAATCTGCAATACACTATGTAAAACGATCAAAGGAATACAAAGGGAAATAAAGTTAGGAGGATATGGGTATGAAGTTAAAAAACTTTTTTATATTTTTACTTGTCCTAGTTATTGTAGGGGCAGGTATATATACTGCTTTTTCTGGACTGAAAATAGGTAGTTTTACTATTGATCCTGTTAAGGATTCAATGAAATTAGGTTTGGATATTGAGGGTGGAGCTTTTGTAGTACTAGAAGCTGATACAGATGTAAAGGGTGACGAATTAAAGAGAATAATGGATCAAACCAAAGAAGTAATAACTAGACGTGTTAATGCTATGGGACTTACTGAGCCTAACATTGTACTTGAAGGTGAGAAAAGAATAAGAATAGAGCTACCTGGTGTAAAGGATGCTCAAGAAGCTATTGATGCAATAGGGAAGACAGCTCAGCTTAAATTTGTTAAGTCAAATGGAGAACTAGTTATCAGTGGTAATGATGTAAAGAATGCTAAACTAGGATTTGATGGTAAAACTAATAAGCCTGTAGTTAGCTTAGAATTAAATAGTGAAGGAACTAAGTTATTTCAGATAGCTACAAGGGAACTATCTAAGCTGCCAGAAAAGATAGTTGATCCAAATGATTCTTCAAAAATGATGATGAATGTAGATAAAATAATACATATTGTATTAGATGATCAAATAATTTCTAGTCCAATGGTTAATGATGAGATTCCCAATGGAAAAGCTTCTATATCAGGAAGTTTTACCTCTGAGTCTGCGGCAAATCTTGCTGCACTTATTAGAGGGGGAGCATTGCCAGTTAACCTAATTGAGAAACAAACTTCAGCGATTGGACCTACTCTAGGGTTGGATTCCCTTAAGACAAGCCTTGATGCGGCTAAAATAGGTATATTACTTGTACTTCTATTTATGCTTCTATATTACAGGGTACCTGGATTAGTTGCTAATATTGCTTTGATTATTTATATCTTAATCGTTGTTTTTGTATTAATAGGACTAAATGCGACATTAACACTACCTGGAGTAGCTGGATTGATTTTAGGTGTAGGTATGGCTGTTGATGCTAATGTAATAATCTTTGAGAGATTAAAGGAAGAACTAAGAAATGGAAAAACCATAAGATCTTCCATAGATTCAGGTTTTGCTAAGGCACTTAGAACAATTCTAGATGCAAACATCACTACCTTCATAGCCGCAATAGTACTTTACTATTTTGGACTTGGACCGATACAAGGATTTGCAGTAACACTTATGGTTGGTATACTGGCAAGTATGTTTACAGCAGTATTTGTTACTAAGTATTTATTGAAACTTATTGTGAGAATGGATATATTCAAAAATATTAAGCTATTTGGGGCGTAAAATAACTTTTTAAAGTTATGGAAGGATATACAGCTCTATGATCAAAATATTAAAAGAGAGATATGAAACATTCATTACTTTTCTAAAATATAAGAAGGTCTAGAGATTGATATCTACAGAAGGGAGAATTAATATGAAAATTGCACAGAATTATAAAATTTGGTTTAGTATATCGTTAGCAGTTATGATTTTAGGACTAGTTATGGCAATTACTTCTGGTGTTAACCTTGGTATAGATTTTACTGGCGGAACCTTGATGCAATTTAATATTGGTCAAGATTTTACAGTTGAGGAGATTAAGGAGCTAACTTCTCAGTTTGAATTAAATGCAGATGTACTACATGCTGGAGTAGATAAAAAGGAAGTAATAATCAAGACTAAGAAGGATTTATCAAATCAAAAGAGAGTGGAAATATTTAATGCTTTTAAGGAAAAATATAATTTAAAGGATACAGATTTTAGACAAGCACAGCAATTTGGACCAGCTATGGGAAGCGAAATTAGAAACAAAGCTTTGATTTCTATACTTTTAGCTTCTATAGGAATGCTTATCTATATAAGTTATAGATTTCAATTTAGATTCGGAGCTGCTGCTATTGTAGCACTTATTCACGATACACTGATAGTGTTATCAATATATTCTATATTCAAGGTTCCAGTAAATAGTCCCTTTATTGCTGCAATTCTAACAATAGTGGGGTACTCTATAAATGATACAATTGTTGTATTTGATAGGTTAAGGGAAAATCTTAAATATAGAAAAAAAGAGTCGTACTTTGAGATCGCTGATAATAGTATAAAGCAAACATTAACTAGATCAATCAATACATCTATAACTACACTTTTAGTGATCGGATGCTTATATGTATTTGGGGTTGAATCAATTAAAGAATTTGCTTTACCGCTTTTAGCAGGGGTACTTACAGGAACATATTCATCTATATTTATTGCTAGTCCAGTTTGGGCGATATCAAAAAGCATGGCTAAGAAATAAGACGGTATTGGTCTTGTATAATATAAGTTATAAACAAACCCATGGGATTTAAGAATTCCCATGGGTTTCAGATTGTAGACAAAATCTACAAGATGACAGACTGCCTAAAAACTTGAAGTTCAAGGCGTGCTAAAACCCAGAGTCCGCAGCGTATATAGACATACGTAAGGATTCTGGGGTGAAGCAACAACGAAGAAATTCCAGTTTTTAGGTAGCCTGAAACCCATGGGATTTATGAATTTCCATGGGTTTTTATCAATTTAAAGAAGGATAAAAAGGGTTTTTGTTGAATATTAATTTTAGGCACATTTAAAAAATAAACGGTGAGTATGTTCAAGATAGAGTACCTAGAAAATAATCAAAATGACTTCCAAATCTGACTTGTTTATTTTTTCATGTACCCTATAAAGGCTGAAGCTGTTAAGGAGTGATTTTATGCAGATTTTATTTATATTTTCACTTGTATTTGCCATTCTTGTTTCAATATTTGCAGTTATGAATTCAGAACCGGTTACCATAAAATTATTATGGAAAGAATTTCAGTTTTCCCAGGCAATAGTTATATTAGGCTCTGCAGTATTTGGAGCGGTGATTGTAGCTCTTTTAGGAGTTTTTAACAAGGTTAAATCTAGCTTGAAGATTCGTGAACTGCAAAATAAAATTAAGAGTTTAGAAAAAGAGATTCAAGAATTAAAACCTGCTGAAACTATAAACGAGGAGATATCCCATGAAAATGCCACAAATGATAATTTAGAAAATGTTGAGCAGAATATAATAGAAGATGTAAAGCCAGAAAATGAAGAAGAGAAGAAGTTATAGGTTTATGGAAAAAACAGGTCATAACATTAAAATATGATATGACCCTAGGAATTTTTATGTTACCGGTTACTTAATATAGAAATATAAAGGAGATGTTGTCTTTCTATAGAACGAAATCAGTTGAATCATAGGATAATTTATCATATAATATTATGTGGTTAGTTTTTTGATGTTGAACTTATGTAGTTGAAGAAATTGCATAACTCTTACTTGGATAAACCTAATATGGGAATATCATCCTTGATTTAATGGCTTAAGGTATAAGCATATTTGATGGCATAGCTTTGAGGATTTTAAAACTACATGTAGTATAGGGTTTTTATAAAAAGTAACTATGCAATTTGCTCAGTTATGAAAAATGACGGGAGAAAGAATGTTGCTTCATGATAAATTATGGATATTAAAAGAGGAAAGTAAAATAGAAGCTGAAAACTTGGCAGATAAGCTGGGTGTTTCAAAAATTATTGCACAGCTTTTAATAAATAGAGGAATTAATAGTATTGATGAAGCTAAAGCTTTTTTTAGTTCCGGGCAGGGCTGTTTACAACATAGTTCAATACCGGCCTTTGAAATTGATATGGAGCTAAGTGTAAAGGATATAGGATTTGAATTGATAGAAGGATTAAGGGAATTTTGTTATGGAGATTTAAAACCCCTATTCCTTTATAAAAAAATAATAGTAGACAGCGTTAATTTTTTTGGTGAAAACAATGAGCATCTTAAGCTTCTGGTACAAGATAAAAATAGAGTATTTGATTGTATTGGTATGAATCTTGGTATACATAATAGTACTCTATCCAAGGGAGAAAAAATAGATTTAGTATTTACTCTAGATGTATACTCCTTTAAGGGGATTGAAACCATTAGGTTGAATTTGCTTGATATAAGAAGACGTTGTGAAGAAGGCTATAAGGAAAGTGAATTGATAAATAATTACTATAAAAGCTTTCCTAATATTTTTAAAGCATTTGATTTTAAACAAAGGGAATTTATGTTAGAAAACATCTTAGATTTTAGAAATATAGAAGACAGAGCTGGCTATATTATTGAAACCATAGATTTTAACAACTCTAATATAATTCTGATAAACACTATAGAGGGTCTGATAGAATTTAGTTTGTCTATGGATGGGACAGGTTATGCTGATAACCTTCACACCGTAAGCTTTAATATTCCAGAAACAACGGGCAAAAATGCTATAGTTGTAAATCCCATTTTAAGCAATTTGCATATCGAAAAGTATGATAATATCTATCTATATGACATGCCTATCATGAAAGAACAAATAAACATGTTAATGGGTATCAACATGGATACAAAAATTCATTTTCTTTATAACGAAGGGGATAGAAAACCCATAAAAGTTTTTTTCGATAGTGTCATTCCCTATAGGGAGGATTTAGTAGAAGTTTATAAATATTTAAAGGGACATAGCAATAATAAAAAATACATTTATAAAGATTTAACTAACAATTTGCTAAATATGAATTTGACTAAGCTTAACCTTTGTTTAGATATATTATCAGATGCCAATTTGATATGCTACAATATTGAAGAAGAACTAAATATTGATTTGCTTCCGCCACCAAAAAAGAAGCTTGATATCTCTGCTACACAATTGTTTAAAAGAATAACAAGAATAAAAGAGGACTTCAAAAATTTATCTGAGTTGCTATTTACTATTAATTTAAAAGCAAAAGTAAAAAATGAGAGTGATTAAACTTTTATCTATAGAGAGTTTCTAGTATAAATTAAGGTCTTTACTGGAATTTCTATATAACAACAGACATAGGGAGGATTTATTGTGAATATAAAGGATAAGATTAGAGTCGTAGAAGATTTTCCTAAGGAGGGAATAAGCTTTAAGGACATTACCACTTTACTCCAGGATGGTGAAGCCTATAAAAATGCTATAGATTTATGCATAGAAGAGGTAAAGGATAAAGACTATGATATCATCGTAGGACCTGAGGCTAGAGGCTTTTTAATAGGAGCCCCAATGTCCTATGCTACGAAAAAGGGTTTTGTACCTGTCAGAAAGCCTGGTAAGCTTCCATTTGAGACGATAAAATATGAATATGAACTAGAATATGGTACAGACACATTAGAGATGCATAAAGACTCAATTAAGCCCGGTCAGAAGGTTATGATTGTCGATGACCTATTAGCTACTGGAGGAACAACTTTATCTACTATTAAGTTAATCGAGGAGCTAGGCGGTGAAGTGGTTTCAGTACTATTTTTAATAGAACTCTCCTTCTTAAGTGGAAGAGATACATTAAAGGGTTATGATGTGAAATCAATAATTAAGTATTAGTGAATGGGTTTCCATTCACTATTTTTTGTTATATAATATATTATAATTTCTTATATAATCTTATTTTTTTGACATATTAATAATAATCCCATATTATTCATAGAAAATTTAAAACTCTGCTATGTCCTTTTGTTTCTAAGACATTTATCAAATTCTCGACCTACCGTCTAGGTATGCCTTTGAACTCCATAAACGTCTTAGGAATCAAAACTACTTGCATTTTTTCAAACATTCTATGAATAATCTGGGATAATAATTTCCCATAAAAAACAAAAATCGAACTCTATTTTTTGTCCTACTTGAGACCATAATATTATATTCGACGTTATAGTCCTTCAAGAGGTTTAAGAAGGTGATGATATGATGTTAGAAAATTTCATAGAAAAAGTGAAGCACTGTAATCCACATTATGATTTATCAAGAATAATAAAGGCCTTTAACTTTGCTGAGAGTGCCCATGAAGGGCAATATAGAAAATCAGGGGAGAAATTCTTTATACATCCAGCCAACGTAGCTCTTATTTTGGCTGAATTGGAACTGGATGAAAGCACGATTATCGCTGGGTTATTACATGATGTTGTTGAAGATACAAGATATACCTATGAGGATATCACCCGGGAGTTTGGAGAAGAAATAGCTTTATTAGTGGATGGGGTTACTAAACTAAAACAGTTCACATATGAAACAAAGGAAGAAAGGCAAGCTGAAAACCTCAGAAAGATGTTTCTAGCTATGGCAAAGGACATTAGAGTAATACTTATAAAGCTTGTGGATCGGCTTCATAATATGAGAACTCTTAATTATATGAATGAAGCAAAGAAGAAAGAGAAAGCAATGGAGACCCTTGAAATTTATATACCTATTGCTAACCGGCTGGGGATCTCCAAAATCAAATGGGAACTAGAGGATCTTTGTTTAAGATATACTGATCCGGAAGGATATTATGATCTAGTAGAGAAAGTGGCTAAAAAAAGAAAAGAAAGAGAAGAATATATCAATGGTGTTATTGATGAGCTGAAAAAAGATCTCAATAATCATGATATGGAATATGAGATATATGGTAGACCGAAGCATTTTTATAGTATTTATAAAAAAATGGTATACCAAAATAAAAGCTTTGAAGAGATTTTTGACTTGACCGCTATAAGGGTACTTGTGGATAATGTAAAGGATTGTTATGCCATACTAGGAATAGTTCATACAAAATGGAAACCTATACCTGGAAGGTTTAAGGATTATATAGCTATGCCAAAATCCAATATGTATCAGTCTTTGCATACTACAGTTATTGGGCCTATGGGTGAACCCTTTGAGATTCAGATAAGAACCCTAGAAATGCATAGGATAGCTGAATATGGTATTGCAGCCCATTGGAAATATAAGGAAGGTAAGACCGATGATGATCAAATAGACAAGAAGCTTACTTGGCTTAGACAGTTATTGGAATGGCAAAGAGAGTTAAAAGATCCAAAGGAATTTATGGAATCATTAAAAATTGATTTGTTCACTAACCAAGTTTTCGTATTCACTCCCAAGGGGGATGTTATTGATCTTCCCGTTGGCTCTACACCCGTTGATTTTGCTTATAAAATTCACTCGGCAGTGGGAAATAAGTGTATTGGGGCCAAGGTCGATGGACGCATTGTTCCCCTTGATCATAAAGTGAAAACTGGAAATATTATTGACGTATTGACTTCAAATAATAGTAACGGGCCTAGTAGGGATTGGCTGAAGTTTGTTAAAAGTACACAGGCAAAGAACAAAATTAGGCAATGGTTTAAGAAAGAAAGAAGAGAAGAAAACACTCAAAGAGGTAAGGAGTTATTAGAAAAAGAAGCTAAAAGGCTGGGATACTCAGCAAAAGAATTACTTAAAAATGAGTGGCTTACTATAGTAATGAAGAAATTACGTTTTAATAATATAGAAGACCTATATGCAGCTATGGGTTATGGTGGGATTGCTTTAAATCAAGTAACTCCAAAGCTTAAGGAACTTTATAAAGAGGAGCATAAGGAAAATAAACCTGTTGAAGAACTGGAAAATGTTCAAACAAATACTTCAAAAAGAAAGCCTAAAAAGACACCTAAACAGGGAGTTAATGTTAAGGGAATAGATAATATTTTAGTTAGATTTGCTAAATGTTGTAGTCCTGTTCCTGGTGATGCAATTATAGGGTACATTACGAGAGGTAGAGGAGTTACTATACATCGTAAAGATTGTCCCAATATACAAAACGATCCAACTTCTTATGATAGATTGATAGAAGTAGAATGGCATGCAGATAAAAAGATTGCATATTCAACTGAAATTCAGATTGTTGCACGTGATCGTAAAGGCTTGCTAGCTGAAATGACCAATACTATAACAGAATCAAAGCTTCATGTAACAGCCATAAATGCAAGAACGACTAAGGAAAAATTAGCTGTTATAAATTTAACTATTGAGATTACAGATACTGAGCAGCTTTCAAAGCTCATGAATAAATTTAGAACTTTTAGGGATGTAATTGACGTCAAGAGGGTTACATCATAATAATATTTATTAATACAGTGTATGTATAGATTTTTCAAAGTTAAACTTAATTTATACATCTCAAAATATCCGATGTTTCTAGGGATTTTTAATATGCATAAATTAACTGTTTAACTGTAATATCTATAGTAGGAGGCTAAATATGAGAGCGGTTGTACAAAGAGTTAGTGGAGCTGATGTAACAGTTTCCGACGATAAGGTCGGGGTTATTAAAAAGGGTCTTATGATCCTATTAGGAGTAGAAGATGGAGATACAATGGATGATGTGAAATACATGGTAGAAAAAATTGTCAATCTCCGTATTTTTGAAGATGAAAATGATAAGCTGAATCTTTCGGTTATGGATATAAAGGGAGAAATGTTAGTTGTTTCGCAGTTTACTTTGTTAGGAGATTGTAGAAAGGGAAGGCGACCTAATTTTATGAAGGCCGCTAAACCCGATATTGCTAATGACTTATATGAAAATTTTGTTACTAAAGCTAGAGAGCAAGGAATTAAGGTGGAAACGGGAATCTTTAGGGAGCATATGATCATAAACCTATCAAACGATGGGCCTGTTACTATATTAATTGACAGTAAAAAAACCTTTTAAGGAGTTGATATCGTGTATTTAGAAAGAATACCGGCCGGAATATATGCCGCAAATTGTTACCTGTTAGGCTGTGAAAAGACAAATAAAGGAGCGGTTATTGACCCAGGTGGGGATGCTAAGGATATTTTAAAAAGGATTAATAAAAATGTTCTTGAGGTTGAATATATCATATTGACCCACGGACATGCAGACCATATAGGTGGGGTTAAAGAAATCAAGGAAAAGACGGGAGCAAAAATCTTAATTCATAGGGATGACGAATACCTGTTAAAAAGTGCAGAGAAGAACCTGTCTAGTCTTATGAGTGGGCCAGATATAACCTTCGATGCTGATCAAATATTAAGGCATGATGACATTATAAAATTGGGTGAGTTAGAATTAAAGATTATCCATACTCCTGGACATACACCCGGTGGTATATGTATAAAAGTAGAAGATGTTTTAATAACCGGAGATACATTGTTTGCTGGTTCAATTGGAAGGACAGATTTTGAAGGGGGTTCCTTTGAAAAAATAATAAAGTCAATAAAGAATAAACTATTAGTTTATGATGATTCTACTAAGGTTTTACCGGGACATGGACCGGAATCTACAATAGGCTTAGAAAGAGTTAAAAATCCTTTTTTGAGAAAGTAAACCCTATACACATGAAAAAATAATCAGAAGGACGGGTAATATGGCTAGTTTATTTTTGAATGTGCCTTAATGAATATCTCCTAAGAGATGTGGAAAAAATATTGTTAATCAACTGTATTTAGGAGGATTCTATATGGATGAAGGGATTAAAAAGTATTGCTCACATGAATATAGAAAAAATCAATTTGATGTAAATTTTGATGAAGTAATGGAATTGGTAGATGCAGGATATGGTTTTGATGAAATAGCTAAAGAACTCAGTGTATCTAAGGAACAAATGAATATGTTTCAAAATCAGATTAATAAATACTATTAAAGGGGCCGTATTTAAGCATGTATTAAGTTTAACCCCAGGATGTCTCACAATGTTTTGAGTTTTAGAGTTTATCATTGTGAGACATTTATTTAGAGGTGAGAATATGTTAAATGTAATGTTAAAGGGACATGATTTTAGATATGAAATAGGAGAGCTTATAAAGGTATTTGGTTTATTTAAAGATATAAATTTCATTTCAGACAACATCCAATATGATCATAAAGATGATTTTTTTTTGATTAACGAGGTAGTTGATGGAGAAAAGAAATACATTGTTTCTACGAAGCTCATTAAGAATAAAGAATTAATTGGATTCGATGAGAGAATATGCCATAAAAATAGTGGCATAGAAAATAGAAAAGAGCTAAAGAGAAAGATAAAGCTTAGTATATTTGAGGTTTTAGGAGAAATTAGTGATAATGAGATTTCATGGGGAATTTTAACGGGTATTAGACCTACTAAAATAGTACATGAATTATTGGATCAAAATCACAATTTGAATGAGATAAGTGATATTTTGAGAAAGGAATACAAAATATCTAATGAAAAAGCAAGGTTAGTAACCGATGTCGCCATGGTTGAGAGAAAATATGTATATCCAATTAATGAAGATTTGGTAAGTATATATATTAGTATACCATTCTGTCCAACTAGATGTGTATATTGTTCTTTTCCTTCTAATCCCGTTAAAAAGGGTAGTAGTAAAATTGAGGAGTATCTCAATGCATTATATATAGAGATTAAAAGGACAAGTGAACTATTACATGAAGCCAATAAGATGGTGGAAACTATATATATAGGTGGGGGAACTCCCACTACCCTATCTTCGGTACAGCTTGATGAACTTATAAAACATGTACTAAAGGCCTTTGATGTATCAAGGCTTAAGGAATTTACTGTTGAGGCAGGTAGGCCTGATACTATAGACATACATAAGCTACAGGTTCTTAAGGAAAATGGAGTCCATCGAATTAGTATAAATCCTCAGACCATGAATGGAAGAACACTAAGTCTAATAGGAAGACAGCATACTCCTGAAGAGATAGAAAACGCCTTCTATATGGCCAGGAAAGTGGGGTTTAGAACTATTAATATGGACATAATTATTGGACTTCCCAATGAGGGGATAGAGGAAATAAAAAATACCCTAGAATCTATAAAAAAGCTAAGTCCTGAGAATCTTACAGTCCATACATTGGCTATTAAAAGGAGTTCTAAGTTAAAGGAATCAATGGAAGAATTTGAAATGGCTAAAGAGACTTTAGCTAATGAAATGCTGGCTTTAACAAAAAGTTACTCCCATGGGATGGGATTGTATCCATATTATATGTATAGACAAAAGTATATGGTGGGTAATCTAGAAAACGTTGGATATTGTAAAAGGGATCATGAATGTATATATAATATTCAAATAATGGAAGAGAAGCAGTCCATTATAGCCCTAGGAGCTGGAGCTATATCAAAGATTGCTTTCCCAAAGGAAAATCGCCTTGAAAGAGTACCAAATGTAAAGAATGTTGATGAATATATAAAAAGAGTAGATGAGATGGTAGAAAGGAAAAGGAAGCAGCTTCTTTAAACTACAAGTATATATTTGGGAATTAATGTGAAGTACTAACTTAAAACATTTATGTGAAGATAACAGCCTTTGAGAGTTAATGTTTAAGATTAACATTAGGGGAAGTTATTTTCTTGATATATAACCTACTAAGCTCTAACATATGTTTTTTCCTATCTTGTTTTTTGATTATTACAATGATAGGTAAACATAATTGTTAGGGCTTTTTTAGTTGTAAATTTTAATTAATATAACGGGTTGAGCTAATATATGTTTATTGGATATTTTGAAGGAAAAAGAATTAATATAGAGAATTATAACAAATATACAAAAATTGATATTGGGAATTGAAAAGAGTAAAATGAAAATAATGAGAATGTTTAATAAAGAAGATATAGATTGGAATGATGTATGTAACAATACAATTGTCAATTCAAGGAGTATTTAAAAAGGCTTGTATAAAGACAAAAATAAAAAAGAATGTTTCGGTTCATTCATTAAGGCATTCCTTTGCAACACACTTACTAGAAGGTGGGACTGATCTTAGATATATTCAGGAATTATTAGGACATACAAATTCAAAAACTACAGAGATATATACACGTGTTAGTGAAACAAATTTAAGAAAAATAGAAAGTCCTTCAGATAGGATATTTAAAGAAACTGATTGATATGGTAAATGGGTGAATGAAAAATTTAGAACAATATACAGCTATAGGGGGAGTATTAGCGACACAAAGTGGTCGGTAAGCCTTAAGTTATATGAAAAGATTTCAATCTTACTGGTCTTTTGTTTTTGGGACCGTTAGTTAGTATTTTTGTTATTAAAAAAGTGTATTCTAATAGCTAGAGTGTAAAAAATTGAATAGGAGGATTTGACATGAAATTTGAAATAATAGGGAGTGGAGGTTGCGTGGCACTTCCTAAGCCATTATGTAATTGTAAGATTTGTCAAGAAGCTAGAGAAAAAGGGAGACCTTATTCAAGATATGGATGTTCACTATTTCTACATGATATAAACTTATTAATTGATACTCCTGAAGATATTGTACACGCAATAAATAATAGTAATATACAAAGAATAGATACGGTCTTGTTTAGTCATCTGGATCCAGACCATACATTGGGCTTTAGAGTGTTTGAACATTTAAGACTAAATTGGTTTGAAGTTTCAGAAGGAAGAGAATGCAATAATCCTATAGATGTGATAGCAATGCCACATGTCATGGAAGATTTGAATGCAATTCAATCAAGGTATGGAAGTTTTCTAGATTATTACGAAAATGTCCGAAATTTAATTAGAAGGTGCAAAGTTGAAAAGTATCAAAAAATAGATAGGATTAAGATTTCTTTCATTAGAATTGACAGGTCAACTATTTTTGTATTTGAAAGTGAAGGCAAAAAGCTAATTTATGCACCTTGTGATGTAAAACCCTTTCCAAATGAAGATATATTTATTGATGCAGATGTAATGATAATTGGAAATACTATTGTAGGGGAAACACTAAAAGATGGGTATACATTAAGTGAAGATAATTCTTTACGAGAAGAGTTATTTAGTATGTCAGAAGTAATGGACTTAAAGAAAAAATTCAATATAAAAACGGTTATTGTGACACATCTAGAAGAAGATTGGGGTAAATCTTATGATGATTATATTAATCTTGAAGTCCAATATGATAATGTTCAATTTGCATATGATGGTATGCTAATTAATGTTTAACTGATAAATTGAAAGATGCTCTAGGATTTAAGACATAGCTGAAAAACTAAATACCACTTGGGTCTTTGAAATCTCATCATATAACAACGTGTTCACACAAGGACGTGGTAGTGTCTCCAATAGGGCGAGTCAGAAGGAGTCTACTTAAAAGAAAGCCACGTCACACCATCTCAGCAACCGAGTCAGTGACTGCATTAGGCGACCCAAAGGGCACCCCGCCATGAGCAATCACCTGTAAGCTTCGACGGCGTCGTGAACACAGAACCGTTAGACGTCATTTCTTCAAGAAAAAATATCATATGTAAACATAGAATGAATTTATTATTAAGCTTAATATAAATTATAAAATAAAAAGGAGAGAAAAATATGACTGTATCTATTCAATTATTGTCAAGACATAATTCAGAAGAAATATTAGAGTTTGAAAAGCAAAACAAAGCATTTTTTGAAACCATTATACCTCCAAGGGGAGATTATTACTATGATATAGAAAATCTTAAACAAATTTTAGAAGAAATAGAAGATGAACAAAATAAAGGACTTTGTTATATGTATTTAATTCGAAATGAAAAAGAAAAATTAGTAGGAAGAGTAAATTTATTTTCAATTGCAAGAGGGATATTTCAAAAAGCAGAAATCGGTTATCGGATTGGTAAAGAACATAATGGCAAGGGATATGCAACTGAAGCTGTTAAGTTAGCGTGTAAAGAAGCATTTGAAAAATATAAACTTCATAGAGTGGAAGCAGGAACTTCCAATAAAAATATTGGTTCTCAAATAGTTTTAGTTAAAAATGGTTTTGAATTTATTGGAAGAACAAAAAAAGTTATCAAAATTAATGGAAAGTGGGAAGATGGTGTCTTGTTTGAAAAAATAAATAAGAATTATTAATAGTTTAGGAGTTTTAACGACGTCTAACAAAATGTTTGCGCAAGGGAGCCTAGAGGAAAGTTTTTGGGGTCTAGCCAGTCGGCACCACATTCCTTTATCGGGTGCGAAGCACCGGCAAGACGGTATTCCTTTAGGGTCCAATTCAGGAACGTTGCAAACAAGAAACGTTATGTACAGTAAGGCATATGTACTTTTACCTGATGGGTCACGTCACGATGTTCTTAACTTTGGTCCTTTAAGCGTTTTACCTGAGTATCAAAAACAAGATGTAGGTAGCGCTCTTATGCGCCATTCACTCAAAGTTGCTGCTAGATTGGGTTACGGTGCAGTTGTTTTTTTCGGGCATCCGTCTTATTATCCACGGTTTGGATTCAAAGAGGCTGAAGAATTTAACATTACCACGAGTAACGGTGATAACTATCCAGCATTTATGGCTATGGAACTTATCTATGGTGACTTGGAAGGTATTACAGGAACATTTCATGAATCGCCATTATATGATGTAAATCCAGACAAAGCAAAAAAATATGATGCACTTTTTCCTAAGAAGTGATTTTAGGGATTATACTATACAAAATAAGTAATAAAAAAAATTAGGGTTGTACGCTGGAGCTGAATGAGTCAACATCATCTAACAATATGTTTGCACAAGGGTGCACAGAGGCACTTTTTTGGGGCAGTACATGTGCACCACATCCCTTCACCGGGTGTAACCACCGCCAAGGGGAAAGGCTTTGAGGGTCCGATTCAGGGACGTTGCAAACACGAGACGTTAGGTGAAAGACGATGTAAAAGACGCGCCTTCCATGGCGCTAATTTATAAACAATCTGTGGCAGGAGTAGTGATAAACATGAGAAAAGAAAATGAAGTTATAAGGCAGATTATGACCTTTGCTAAGCAAGATGAAAGAGTTAGGGCTGTAATGATTAATGGTTCAAGAGTCAATCCTAATGCTCCAAAAGACATTATGCAGGATTATGACATAGTATTCTTTATTACAAATATTGAAGATATAAGTTATAAGATAAATCAGGAATGGATAAATGAGTTTGGAGAGCTTGTTATCTTTCAGCAGAATAATTTCCGTGATAGATCATATATTTTCCTTATGCAATTTAAAGATGGTGTCAGAATAGATTTGCGATTCAGTGATATTTCCAAAATAGAAGAAGTGATAAAAGAAGATACATTAAGTAAAATATTATTGGATAAAGATAATATAGCACCAATATTGAGTTTGTCAAATGAGAGTAAACACTATGTTATAAAGCCAACTCAAGATGAATTTGAAAAAGTATTTAATGAATCTTGGTGGATTCAAACATATGTAGCAAAGGCAATATGGAGAGATGAATTACCGATTGCAAAATATATGTTTGATGTTATTCTAATAGACTGCATAAGAAAAATTCTATCATGGGAAATAGGCTTAAGATATAATTGGAAAGTCAATGTTGGGAAGTGTGGAAAGTGGTTTAAACGTTTATTATCTAAAAAACGCTATAATGATTTTATAAATTTATATTCAACTATAGATTATGAAGATATGTGGCAAAAACTTTTTAGAGCAGGTATTTTAATACAAGACATTGGTACAGTATTAGCTGAAAAGTTAGGTTATACATATCCATTGCAATATGATATAAATGTTACAGAATATATTAATAAAATTAAAGAATTGCCGAAAGATGCAACAGATTTTTAAATTACTTAATATGGTGCCAATTTGATATAAGGGATTTGTCCTAAGGAGCTGACATCCATGTCAACTGCTGAATCTTGGGACATCTTCCATCACCTAACAAAATGTTTCCATAGGGGTGCTAAAGTAAGTTAATGAGGTTAAGCCATCGCACCACATCCTTTCGCTGGGTGCAAACACCACTAAAGAAGTATTTCTTATGGGTCCAGCTCAAGGACGTCGCAAACACGGACCGTTATATAACATGGGATGCAAAAGCTCGCCACATCGTGTGGCGGATTTAGTTTGTGAAAGTCTGGATAGAAATAATTATTTGGAAAGTTGTGATGTATGTGAATGATATTGTATTAGAAACAAGAAATAGACTTAAAAACTTAACAAAAGAGAATGGTTTGACAACAGGTAAAATTAGAAAAACTTCGTCCGCATTGTATAAAGTTGTAGAGAATAAAAGTATTGATAATGTCTTTACACTTTGCGAGCGCTTACTTAATGAACGAGAATAGGCATTAGGTGTTATTGCATATGATTGGGCTTATAGAGTTAGAAAACAGTATAATGATAATACATTTACAATTTTTGAGAGGTGGCTCAAAGAGTATGTCACTGGTTGGGGAGACTGTGATGATTTTTGTACTCATGCTTTTGGTGAATTACTTAGCCAGAATAATGAATTATTCGAACATATTCTTAAATGGACTAAACATCCTAACTTTTGTGTAAGAAGAGCATAAGCTGTAATTTTAATATATCCGATTAAACACAATAAATATGAAAACATTGAACCGTTTTTAATATCTGATGCTTTAATGAATGATAGCCACCACCTTG
Source organism: Maledivibacter sp. (assembly GCA_025210375.1). Taxonomy (NCBI): domain Bacteria; kingdom Bacillati; phylum Bacillota; class Clostridia; order Peptostreptococcales; family Caminicellaceae; genus Maledivibacter; species Maledivibacter sp. The sequence goes on from JAOASB010000020.1 coordinate 29,666, forward strand.
TATTAAAAGGTTATGGCTGGATGTTGAAAATTTTATCTCAGATTGAAAAAAATAATGTCTATGATTATTTAATGAAGAACAAAGATATTATGCCGAGGGTATCATTTAGATATGCGTTAGAGAAATTTGACAAAGAAATGAAATCATGTTTGATGGAGGATTAGTATATGTTAAATTTAGGTTCTACTTATCTAATAGTAAAGGATTTTCAAAAGTCAATTGAATTTTATGAAGCATTATTACAAATGAAGGTTTCTTCTCAAAATTATAATAGATGGGCACAATTTGATTTTGGAAGCTGTATTGCATTATATAATCCCAAATATGATGAAGAACTAATTAAACGAGGAGAAAATTTAGAAACACATTACAGCAATGAATATCTTACATATTACAAAGACAGGAAAATTCAATATGGTAATAATTTTGTATTAAATTTTTATGTAGATGACCTCAATGCGGAATATGAGCGAATTAAAAAATTAAACATAGGTAAAGTAACAGAAATTCTGTATTTAAATATTGCTTCACCTTATTACTATTTTTTAGTGGATGACCCTGATGGAAATATAATTGAGATAACAGGTAATTACAAGTAAGGAGTATGAGTATAATATGTAATTTTGGTAAAGGTAAGTAGGGCTTTGAGGGGCCGACGTCCTGTCGACCTCTGAGTCACGGGGCCTCCCACGTTATATAACAAAGCGTTTGAGTAAAGGTGCACGGAAGTACGTTTTGAGGGAGAGTCAGGTGCATCACATCGTCTCATCGGGTGCAAGCACCACCAAGGGGTAATCCGTAAAAGTCCGATTCTACGACGTCTCAAACGCCAAACGTTATACAACATTGCACTTCAGGGTATTCCTTAGGAGTGATTATCGGGTATAATAGTATCAGCTATTATTACTAGAAGGAAGGTTATAAAATGACTTATATGTATACAAAAGATGTTTGGGAACAGAAATTTAGAAATAGACATATGAAATTAATGAATCCAGAAAAAAGTCTTTGTGACAATATATCAACTCTGAAAAAAGGAACTGTTTTAGATTTAGCATGCGGTGATGGGAGAAATGCGATATACTTAGCCGAAAAAGGATTTAATGTAACAGGAATAGACTTTAGTGAAGAAGCACTAAAACGATTACAGTATTTTTCAGATAAGCATAACTTACAGGTAACTACAAAAACGGTAAATTTGAATAATGCTGATAGTTTATCTGGACTAAACAGTTTTGATAATATAATAATTAATCATTATAAACCCCAAGAAGAAATTATGGAGGTACTTCCTGATTTATTAAAACAAAACGGTATATTATTTATATGTGGTTTTGGGTATAAGCAACACGTTAATGAAAAAATATCAGAAGATGATATATTAAAAAAGGATGAATTTAAAGATAGATTTAATAATTTGAATTTAATTATGCATCAAGAGATTAACGATGATTCAAGGGGATTTTTTGAAGTATATATATTTGAGAAAGTATAAAAATAGTCAACTAGTTTGTATTTGTATCTGTGATATTTCATGTTTTCACATAGCAAGAGATTGTGCAACATCGTATAACAAAATACTCCCGTTCGCTACGCACATCTCTTCACCGGGTGCGAGCACCGCCAGAAAGAAGGGCTTTGAGGGTCCGGTTCAGAGACGTCGGGAGCACGGTACCGTTAGTACGCCAAGCAAAGCTTGGCTCTTCTGACCAGATGAAAGTTCTGGTAAGGCAAGGTCTAGCCAACTACCTTTATCAAGTGTTGCGCTGTGGCTGGCGACAGTCAGAGTGAAGTGTACACAGAGAATTCTATAGACCATAGAGGAGACCATAATCCCTGAAGCATATCCAGCCCCGTCAATCGTGTCCCTACAGTAGTAGGTTTTTGTAGATGACGACGTGTTTAACGTCACGGAAGTCAAAACGGATAAGTCGATATGGTGAGACTTAGAAGGTCTACCGGGGTCAAAGAACATGGTATGTAGAAAGAGAAGAGTCAGGA